>JAADDV010000013.1 GCA_013153795.1 Aquificota bacterium
ATATTTAGCAATTTGCTTTTGTTTTTTAAAATATATTGTAAGAATTAATAAAATTTTAAAATTCAGGGAGATAAAAGATGGAAGAATGTAGAGAAGAAGGGAAAAAATTCCAAAAACTTGTGGATATCATGGCAAGATTAAGAAAAGAATGTCCATGGGATAAAGAGCAAACAAATCAATCTATTAAAAATAATCTTATAGAAGAAGCTTATGAACTATTAGAAGCTATAGAAGAAAATAATGATGAAGCAATGATAGAAGAGCTTGGAGATTTATTACTTCAAGTAGTTTTTCATTCTCAAATTAAAAAAGATGAAGGAAAATTTGATATAAATGATGTTTTAAATAGATTAATAGAAAAACTTATAAGAAGGCACCCTCATGTTTTCGGGGGAGAGGACTATAGCAAACTTGAAGGAAAAGACCATTTAGATAAATGGGAAAAAATAAAAGAAAAAGAGAAAAAAAGAGAATCTATTCTTGAGGGAATTCCAAAAAGAATGCCTGCTCTTCACAGAGCAGTAAAAGTTCAAAAAAGAATGGCAAAGGTTGGTTTTGACTGGAAAAATCCTGAAGAAGTCTGGGAAAAAGTTATGGAAGAAATAAATGAGCTTAAAAAAGCAAAAACAGAAGAAGAAATAAAACATGAAATTGGTGATGTGCTGATAGCTATAACGAATCTTGCTAGAGCTTATGGAGTAGACCCAGAAGAAGCTCTACATAAATCAATAGATAGAACCGTTAATAGATTTAAATATATAGAGAAAAAAGCAAAAGAAGAAAAAAAGGATTTAAAGGAGATGTCTCTTGAGTATATGGACAAGCTTTGGGAAGAAGCCAAAAGCAAAGGATTATAAACTGCATAGGAACTTTATTTTAGATGAAAACAGTTTTATATATAGAGAAATACAATTTGCTATAAAACATGGATATGATTTTATAGCAAATCTTGGGCATTCAACTTTTTTAGTTTCTTATAAAGGAATAAAATTTTTAACAGACCCTTTTTTAAGTCCTCATATTTTTGGCATTAGAAGGCAAAAACCTGCTTTAAGACCTGACCTTGTCCCAGAAGTTGATTATATTCTTATTTCTCATGCTCATTATGACCATCTTGATATGAGAACATTAAGAAGATTAAAAAGAAATGCTGTTTTAATTGTTCCCGAGTATACAAGACCTGTTTTAGGAAAAACGTTTTTCAGAAAGATTTTGGAATTAAAACGATATGGCTCTTATATGGACAATAATATTGAGATAGTTGCTCTTCCTGTTAAACATAATAAGGGTCGCTCTATTTTATTTCCAAACACAGATACAATAAGTTTTATTATCAAAATAAAAGATAGAACTTTTTACTTTGCTGGAGATACAGCTTATTTTGATGGATTTAAAGAATATGGAAAAGAATTTAATATAGATATAGCTTTTCTTCCTATCGGTGGATATGAACCTACTCTTCTTTTAAAAAATGTTCATATGAATCCATGGGAAGCTGTTCAGGCGTTTGAAGATTTAAATGCTGAGTTTGTAGTGCCTATTCACTATGGAACATTTCATACAATACCAAAATTTGTAAAAGTTGAAGCTCCTTTACAGCATTTCAAAGAGGAAATAAAAAGAAGAAATCTTCAAGATAGAGCAATTATTGTTGAACCTAATGCTATTGATATTTGCGTTGGTTTACAGCCCTCGATTTCCTAAATTTTATGGTATTTTATTGGATTAATTTCTTTTTATTGAGGGCTTTTCATGTTTAGAGGAAAAATCAGGCATATCCACTTTATAGGAATTGGCGGTTCTGGAATGAATGGAATTGCTCAGGTATTACTAAATCAAGGTTTTACTATAACAGGCTCAGATTTAAAAGAAAGTCAAACAATACAAAATCTTAGAAACATGGGAGCAAAAGTTTTTATTGGCCATAAACCTGAAAATGTTGAAGGGGCAGATGTTGTTGTTTATTCTTCAGCTGTAAAAGAAGATAATGTAGAGCTAAAAAGAGCTAAGGAGCTTGGTATTCCTACTATTCCCCGTGGAGAGATGCTTGCTGAACTTATGAGATTTAAGTATGGAATTGCTATATCTGGAAGTCATGGAAAAACAACAACTACATCTATGGTAGGAACGATTCTTGGAAAAACAGGCTTAGACCCGACAGTTGTTATTGGAGGTAAACTGGAAGCTTATGGGAGTAATGCTAGGCTAGGAAGAGGAGAATTTCTAGTTACAGAAGCTGATGAAAGTGATGGCTCTTTTTTAAAACTAACTCCTACTATTGTTTCTATAAATAATATAGATTTAGAACATCTAGGTTTTTATAAGGATTTAGATGATATAAAAAGAGCTTTCATAGATTTTGCAAATAAAGTCCCTTTTTATGGAGCAGTTGCTTTAAATGTTGATGATGAAAACACAAAAAGTATTCTTCCATATATAGAAAAAAAAGTTATAAAATTTGGACTTTCAGAAGAAGCTGATATAAGAGGTTATGACCTTAAAATCAAAAATGGCAGATACAGCTTTAAAGTAAATGACTTAGGAGAAATACATCTTTCAATTCCTGGAAAACACAGTGTATATAATGCATTAGCCGCTATATCTATTGCTTTAGAGCTGGAAGTGCCTTTTTGTGTCATAAAAGAATCTTTAGAAAATTTTAAAAATGCAAATAGAAGATTTGAAATAAAGTATGACAATGGTATTACGGTAATAGATGATTATGCTCATCACCCTACAGAAATAAAAGCAACTCTTTCAGCAGCTAAAGAGTTGTATCCAGGTAGAAGAATTATTGCTGTTTTTCAGCCTCATAGATATTCTAGAGTTTCCTCTTTATTTGAGGAATTTTCAAAATCTTTTGACATTCCTGATATTTCCTTTATTACAGAAATATATGCAGCAGGAGAGCAACCATTAAATGGTATAACAGGAAAACGTCTTGCTGAAGAAACAAGGAAAAACTCTAAAAAAGAAACTTTTTTCTGTGAAGATATAAATGAATGTTTTAAAGCCTTAAAAAATATAATAAAAAAAGACGACGTTATTCTTGTTTTAGGAGCTGGAAATATTACTCAGCTTTCAAATCTTTTAGCTGATTATCTCAAAAATAGATAAAAATCCACACGAGGATAATCATGAAATTTGGTTTTGTAAATGAAGATAATATGTCCCTTCTTACAGATTTATACCAGCTTACTATGGCACAGATATATTTTAATGAAGGGATGAATGAAACTGCCGTATTTGATTTTTATACAAGACCTGTAGAAAAAAGGTCTTATCTGATAAATGCTGGTTTAGAACAGGCTCTATACTATCTAAAGCACATAAAATTTACTGAAGAAGATATAGATTATCTTCGCTCTACAAACTTATTTAATGAAGAATTTTTAAAATATCTAAAAGATTTTAAATTTACAGGAAATATTTATGCAATAGATGAAGGAGAAATTCTTTTTCCATATGAGCCTGTTATACAAGTAGAAGCTCCTCTTATAGAAGCTCAGATTGTTGAAACATTCCTTATAAATACTTTTCAGCTTTCTATTCTTGTTGCAACAAAAGCGATGAGATGTTACTCCGTAGCAAGAGGAACAATGTTAGTTGATTTTGGTTTAAGAAGAGCCCATGGGACAGATGCAGGAATGAAAGCTTCTAGAGCTTCTTATATTGGAGGATTTATAGGAACATCAAATGTTTTAGCTGGAAAAGAGTATGGTATCCCTATATTTGGGACAATGGCTCACTCTTTTATTTTAGCTTTTGGAGATGAAAAAAAGGCTTTTGAAACTTTTGCAAAATATTATCCAGAGAATACTATCTTTTTAGTAGATACATTTGATACTATTCAAGGTGTTAAAAATGCTATAGAAGTGGCAAAAAAAATAGGTCTTAAACAGTTTAAGGGAATAAGAATAGACAGTGGAGACTTATTATCTTTATCTAAAGAAGCTAGGAAAATTCTTGATGAAAATGGGTTTAAAGATGCAAAAATAATAACAAGTGGTGGTATCAATGAATATAAAATAAAAGAGCTTTTAGATAAAAAAGCTCCCATAGATGGCTGGGGTGTTGGGACAGAACTTGTTGTTTCGGCAGATGTTCCTTATTTAGATTGTGCTTATAAACTTGTTGAGTATAATGGTAAGCCTGTTATGAAGTTCAGTTCAAAAAAACTTACACTTCCATATAAAAAACAGGTTTATAGATTTTATAAAAATGGTTTTTTTGAAAAGGATATTATTGCAAAGTATGATGAAAAAATAGAGGATGGAGAGCCTCTTTTAAAAGAATATATGATAAAAGGAGAGATTACTAAGGAGCTTCCAACTCTCTCGCAGATTAGAGAAAAAGCTATTTCCTCTTTAAGAAAACTGCCTGAGAAATACAAAGATATAGAAAAAACTATTCATTATATACCACAGATAAGCTCTGAAATAAAAATGGCTGTAGAAAAACTAAAACAGATTTATAAAACTAAATAAAAGGGTGCTTTAAAGCACCCTTTTTGTTAATGAACCTCTGGTTCTATTGTATCGTCGTCGTTTCCTTTTTGCTGTTGTTGTTGGCTGCTTCCTCCAGAAGCTCCTTCGCCACCAGCCTGATAAAGTTTCTGAGCTATTTTATTTGCTACAGAAGTTACTTTATCTATTGCAGCTTGTATTTTGTCTCTTTCATTAGAAGCGATAGCTTCTTTAGCTTCTTTTATAACATCTTCAGCTTCTTTTTTATCCTCTGGTGAAAGTTTAGCTTCGTTCTCTTTTATTGTTTTTTCAAGACTATATACAAGAGCATCAAGTTGATTTTTTAACTCAACAGTTTCTTGGAATTTTCTATCTTCTTCTTCATGTTTTTTAGCTTCTTCAATAATCTTATTAATTTCTTCTTCTGTAAGACCTGAAGAAGGTTGAACTGTTAGAGATTGGCTCTTTCCTGTTGCTTTATCTGTAGCTGTTACGTGGAGTATACCATCAGCATCTATATCAAAGCACACTTCAATTTGTGGAACACCTCTTGGCGCTGGTGGTATGTCTGTAAGGAAGAATTTTCCAAGAGATTTATTTTCTTTAGCCATTTTTCTTTCACCTTGGAGAACGTGTATCTCAACTTGAGTTTGATTATCAGCTGCTGTTGTAAAGATTTCACATTTTTTAGTTGGTATTGGAGTATTTCTTGGTATAAGTGTAGTCATCACTCCTCCAAGGGTTTCTATACCGAGGGAAAGAGGTGTTACATCTATAAGAAGAACATCTTTTACTTCTCCTCCAATAATACCACCTTGTATAGCAGCTCCTACTGCAACAACTTCATCAGGGTTAACTCCTTTGTGAGGCTCTTTTCCAAAGAATTCTTTAATTCTTTGTTGAACTAAAGGTATTCTTGTAGAACCTCCAACAAGAACTACATCATCTATGTCTTGAGGTGTGAGTTTAGCCTCTTCTAGAGCTCTTTTTACAATATCCATTGTTCTGTCAATGAGGTCTTTTATCATTTCTTCAAGTCTTGCTCTTGTTAGTTTTTTCTCAAGGTGAAGAGGCTGATTTGTATTAGGGTCTATTGTAATAAATGGAAGATTTATTTCTGTTTCCATTTTAAATGAAAGTTCTTTTTTAGCTTGCTCTGCTGCTTCTTTTAATCTTTGGAAAGCTGTTTTATCTTGTCTTAAATCTATTCCATGCTCTTTTTTGAACTCTTCAACAAGCCAGTTTACTATTCTTGCATCTATATCTGCACCACCAAGGTGTGTATCTCCATCAGATACTTTAACTTCTATAACACCGTCTCCTCCTTCAAGAATAGAAACGTCAAATGTTCCACCACCAAAGTCATAAACAAGGATTTTTACATCAGATTTTTTATCAAGACCATATGCAAGTGCTGCTGCTGTAGGTTCGTTTACTATTCTTTTTACTTCAAGACCTGCTATTTTTCCTGCATCTTTTGTAGCTTGTCTTTGTCTTTCATTAAAGTATGCTGGAACTGTAATAACTGCTTCTGTTACTTTTTCTCCAAGATAAGCTTCTGCTGCTTCTTTAAGTTTTTTTAGAATTTGTGCCCCAACTTCCTCAGGTCTTACTATCTTTCCTGCATTTGGAACATCAAATGCAGCATCTCCTTTTTCATCAGCAACTACTTTATATGCAACGTGCTTTATTTCTTCTTGAACTTCATCATATTTTCTTCCTATAAATCTTTTTGATTCGTAAATTGTGTTTAATGGGTCTAATACTGCTCTTCTTTTTGCTGGGTCTCCTACAAGAATTTCTCCTTCTTTAGTCCATGAAACTACTGATGGAGTTGTTCTAAATCCTTCCTGATTTGCTATAACGATAGGCTCTCCCCCTTGCATTACAGCAACAACTGAGTTAGTAGTCCCAAGGTCAATCCCTATTACTTTGCCCATTTAAGGTATCCTCCTTTTTTCTGTTTTTCACATTATACAATTTACAACTTTAGTAAATCTTTGTCAAGTATTCTTATATAGGAAATATAAAATTGATTTTCTATTGACTAATAAGGTATTATGTGAAAAGGAAGTGAAAAAATAAAAAAGGGCGGGGATTGACCCGCCAGAGACGTTGAGGTTTAGTGCAATGAAACAAAGGAGGGAGGGATTGAGGTGCACTACTCAGGGCATACGCCGAGGCTTTCTAAATTTTTACAGTCATCATCAAAAATTATTTCATCTCCTAAAGATATTTTGATTTTGTTAAAAGAATGTGGATTTTGGTCTGGGTCATATGCTTCTAGAGAAATCTTATCATTTATTATAAGTTTTCCTTCATATGGACAATCTGCATCAGCATATTCCTTAAATATCTCTATTGTTTCATATACAGCATTTATTGTATCTTCTAAACAATCACTTTTTAATTTAATTCCTCCATTTATAGAGTATTCTATAACTGGATTGTTATCTACTTCATTTTCAAAAAATCTTAAATTATAAAAATGAGCTAACGATTGCCTCCCGGCATCGTTAGCGATTATATCTCCCCCATCTAGCTGAATCTCTGCTTTTATTTTCATTCCCCCCCCAGTATAAATATCATTATTTGGTAATTTTCCTTCTAATGACATAGAGAAGTTATCTGCTATTTTTAACCAGCTATTTTCACACTCATTTTGATAGAAAAAACCTTTTTTAAAAAGTAAAGTTACTTTTTCAGGAATATTGTTATTATTCTCGTCTTTTAGTGATACCCATAGTGTCCCTGTTAGAGTTTCACATTTGTTTATCTGACAATTATGAAATTTTAAATATCCTTCATTTTCTCCTGTTTGTATAGCTTCTACACTACCACTTATTTCACAATTAAATAGCTCTTTTGTTGATATTTGATGAAAATCTTTATCTTCTATAGATTTTAAAACAGCTTTTAAAAATCCTTTTTTATTTTCTAAGGCAAGTGTATCAATTTGGTCTCCTCCTAAAGAGACGATTTCATTAATTATTCTTATTCCTTTAGAGGATTCTTTTACTTGAGCTTGTGTTGTTATTTCTGTTGGTGTAAAAGAATAGGAGGCGCCCCCTCCGCCACCTCCACAAGAAGTTAGTAGTGAAGCCATAAGGAGCGCCGGTCCTGCTAAACCCACAACCCTTTCCTTAATTTTTGTTTTTTTCATCATTCACTCTCCCCTGGGGATTCTCCCCTTTCTTTTTGTTTTTTCTTGTGTTTGTATATGGAAAATTTATGCCAATTTTTAAAAGTTGTTATATCTAGCTTTCCGTAAAGATTTTTGACAAAAAATGGACACTTCTTGTCAATTCAGGTGTAAAAAATGTAAAAAATTTTTACAGGATTTAGACAATCTTTTTATTAAGGGTGTCAACTTCTGTCAAAAGCTATATTATATTTAGATACAAAAAGAAGGAGGAGTGCTTTATGTCTGTACTTGTTGAATTTGCTATGTTTCCAACAGATAAAGGAGAAAGTGTAAGTGCTTATGTAAGTAGGATTATAAAAATGATAGATGAAAGTGGAGTTCCTTACAAACTTACTCCAATGGGAACAGTATTTGAAACAGAAACAATGGAAGAAGCTTTAGATATTATAAATAAGGCATACAAACAATTAGAACCAGACTGCAACAGAGTTTATTCTGTGGTTAAATTTGATATAAGAAAAGGTAAATCAAATAGACTTGTTCAAAAAATTCAGTCAGTAGAAAAAAAACTAGGTAAGGAAGTTAGTAAATGATATTAAAAAAACTATATTTAAAAAATTTTCTAATTCATGATAACTCAGAAATTTCTTTCTCTGAAAAAGGAATAACTGTTTTTATTGGAGAAAATGGAGCTGGAAAAAGCTCCATTTTAGAAGGTTTGACCTTTGCTCTTTTTGGAAAAAGTGAAAAAGGAAATCAAGCTAATCTTGTAAAATGGGGAAGAAATCAGGCTTCTGTGATTTTGGATTTTCAAAAAGGGGATAATATTTATAGAATTGAAAGAGTTATCACACTAAAAGGTAATAAGGCTTCCTCTATAGGGACTGTTTATATAAAAAAGGGTGAAAGGTTTGTTCCTTATTTTCAGAAAAATATTACAAAAGAAATTCCAAAACTAACAGGTATAACAAATAAAATTTTCTCTTCATCAATTTTAGTAAAACAAGGGGATATAGAAGGTCTTTTAAAGCTAACACCAAAGGAAAGAGGAAAAGTTCTAGAAGAAATTCTAGATATGACCCTTTATCAACTTTTAT
>JAADDV010000036.1 GCA_013153795.1 Aquificota bacterium
AAACTGGAAGTTTTAAAACTTCCAGTTTTTATTTAGTATAAACTTAGATTTGCGTTTTTATTAGGAGCTTTGTTGTTCAATCCATTTTTTATATTCTTCAAACTCTTTTTTAAGTTTTTCTAACTCTTCTTTATGTTTTGCCGCCTCTTGTTTTGCAAGTTCAAGCTCTTTTCTAGCCTGTTCAATTTCTATTTCCTTTTCTTTTCTCCATACATACATAAGAGTTAGACCATAACCAAAGAAAACTATAGTGTAAAAAACTACTGCTTCTGGTCTAATAACACCTTCTCCTCTAAGAACACTTAGATACATAGAACCAACAGTAAGAACAAGAATAAAGAAAAAAGTAATACCAAAAAACTTTACAAATTTAATCATTTTTTTCCCTCCAGAAGTCTTATACACTCTATTTTCATACATCTATCAACAACTACATTGTATCCTTCTTCTGAAAGCTCTTTTACTACTTCTTCATTTACTGTTCCTGGCTGAAACCAAAAAGTTTTAAAGCCTTTTTTCTTTGCTTCTTTTGCTATTTCTGGAATAGCAGAAGGATTTCTAAATACGTCTACTATATCTATTTCTTCAGGAATTTCTTCAAAAGAGGATAAAACTTTTTCTCCTAATATTTCCTGTCCTGCATAGATAGGATTTATAAAATACATTTTAAATCCGTATCTTTTGACAACTTCAGAAACAAAGTATGAAGGTTTTTCAGGTTTTGGGGATATTCCTACCACTGCAACTGTTTTACTTTCTTCTAAAATTCTTTTTATATCTTCATCTTTATCTATAATAGGCATTCTAAACCTCCTTTTTAATTAGATTAAGTTGTATATATATAATCTTATATGAGGTTTATCATTTGCAGTTTTCTATACAGATTTTCTTTATCTCTATTCTCCCACCACAATTTTGAAAGCAAATATCATATATTTCTTTACACTGGCAGTCTTTATCACAAAGAAGCTGTTGTTGTTTTAATATATCTTGATAAGAAGGTTTTTGAGGTTTTACAGGTCTTTCTGGTTTTTTATACTCCCATCTTCTAATAAGGTCTTTATAATATTCCATTTCATCACACCATTTCTTATCTACAAAGCAACGCCTTTTATAAAATTCATACTCTTCTTTTAGTCTTATGTATGTTTCTTGCCATAAGGAAAACTCTTTTAAATATCTATCATATTCTTTTAAAAATATTTCATACTCTTTTTTAAAATCCTCCAACTGTTTTTTATAAATGTCTTCTGCTCTTTTTAAAGCTTCATTTAAACATTTTTCATGACTTTTTTTACACTGATTTCTACACTCTACAAAATTTTTCTCACAAATTTTTATACATTCTTTTCCTTTCTTTGTTGGAGGAGGTTTATAAATAGTTTTTATTTCGTACTTTGGAGAGCAAGAAAATAAAAGAAAAAATAAAAAAAGAAAAATAAGCTGTTTCATTAAAAAGCCTCCAAAAAGCTGTTGTCCCATTTGGGACAATCCAAATATACCAGAAAGGACAGAAAAACTGGATTACTAAATTTTTGCGCTTGTAAGTGTTTCATTTTATTGAAATAATTTTTGGCATTCTTTTTGCTATAAAGTTTGCAAATATTTTTAGGGAGGTCAAAAATGAGATTTAAACGGCTTATAGCTTCTACTTTGGCCAGTATGGGACTTTTCTCATTTATTTCTTCTACTAACGCTGAAGAGATTTATTTTGAACATTCTTCTGCTAAAGAAATAATGCTTAAAGATATTCCACCAGGTCCAAGACATTATGCTGTCCCTGAAAACTGCAAATTAGACAGCAAAGATTTTATAAAGAAGATGGCACCAGTTGGACAAAAGCTTTTTAATGATAAAAAAACTGCTAACTGTGTTGCATGTCATTGTGCCCCTGGCTCTAAAGGTTGTGGAAATATAGGACCAAACCTAGCTCACTATGCTTCAACCCTTATGAAAGCTCCTTATCTTGGAAATCAGAAAAAAACTCCAAGCTGGATTTTCCAGAGAATTGCAGATTACAGAGTCCAGATACCGCCAGAATATCAAAAAGAACCTTATTTCAACATTATGACAGTCAACCTTACAACAGGAATGCTTAATTATGACCAAGTGTGTGCTTTGTCTGCATATATCCTTTCTCTGGAGTAAAAGATGAAAAAAGTACTGGCTGTTTTTCTTTTCCTAACAGGGATTTCTTTTGGAGATATAAACTGGTTTTCTCTAGAAGACGGCTTAAAGAAAGCAAAAGAAGAACAGAAACTTGTTGTTATTTATATAACATCAAAACACTGCCAGTACTGTAGAAAAATGGAAAATACAACATTCAAAGATAAAGAGATTCAAGAATATATGAACCAGCATTTCATTCCTATAAAAGTTGAAAAAAACTCCAAAGATGGCTGGGTTGTTAGAAAAAGATATGGATATGTAGGAACACCTACTTTTCATTTTTTAGAGCCAGACGGAAAAAAGATTAAAACCCTTTTTGGTGCATGGACACCTGAAGAATTTATAGGAATTCTCAAATACTTTGCAGAAGGACATTACAAAACAACAAATATGACTGAGTATTTTATGAAAAATTAAGGAGGATAAATGATGAACAGAAGAAAATTTTTAAAAACTGTTGCTATATCAGGTGCTGTAGTAGCAGTATCTCCTGCTTTAACAGGTTCTTTTAAAGCAGAAGCTAAAGGGGAAGGTTTAAAGAAGAGAACACTAGAAGAGGCAATGAAAGATATTTTAAAAGGGAAAAAACCTGTTGAGTCAGAAAAAGTAAAACTTATAGCTCCTTCTATTGCTGAGAATGGAGCTGTTGTTCCTATAAAGGTTAGTGTTGTTGAACCTATAGAAAATGTTAAGGCTATTCATATCTTTGCAGAAAAAAATCCTGACCCATGGACGGTATCTGCTCATTTAACACCTCAAAATGGAAAACCTTATTTTGCAACAAGAATAAGGCTTGCAAAAACTATGAATGTTTATGCTGTTGCTGAGCTTTCTGATGGTTCAGCAATAATGGCAAAGAAAGCCGTTAAAGTAACAATTGGTGGATGTGGTTAATCAAAAAATTTAAGGAGGATTAAACTATGGCAAGAACAGCTTTAATTAAGATAAAACCAAGAAGATATAAAAAAGGAGATATAGTAAGAGTTGACTCAGTTATTATGCACCCTATGTATAACGGCCTTATCAAAGATAAAAAAACAGGAAAACCTATACCTCCCCACTATATAACAGATGTTGAAGTTTATTATGGAGACCAGCTCATAACAAAAATAGATGTTAATGCATCTGTTTCAGCAAACCCATACTTCTCTTTCAATCTAAAAGTTGATAAAGAGGCACCTTTAAAAATGATTTGGAAAGATAACAAAGGAGAAATTACTGAAAAAGTTATTCAAATCAAACCTCGTGGTTAAGGAGGAAGAAGATGAAGAAAAAGCTTTTAGCTGGGCTTTTATCGGCAGCTGCTGCTGCCCTTTTTATAAATGTAAATGCTGAAGAAGCTGGTCAGGCTATTTCTGAGGAAGACTGGAAACTTTATGAAGAAGGGATAAATCCAGGAGAGGTTTTTGCAGAAGAAGTTGGCGGCAGTTTATTTGAAAAACCTATGGGACCTAAAAAACTATCCTGTGCTTCGTGCCATGTGAAAGATGGAGATGTGGAGGACAGAGTAGCTACTGCAGCAGCTTATTACCCCAAATATGATAAAGATGCAAAAACTGTTATAAATCTTGAGCAAAGAATCCAGATTTGCCAAAGTAAACACCAAAAAGTCAAACCTTTCTCTTTAAAAAGTGAGGAAAATACAGCTTTAACAACTTACTTATACTATCTTGCCCAAGGGACAAAAATAAATGTAGATACAACCTCACCAATAGCTAAAAAATTTCATGATTATGGAAGATATGTCTTTACTCTAAAAAGAGGAAAAAGAAACCTTTCCTGTCAGGTATGTCATGAATTTGCAGTAGGAAAAGTTTTAAGAATGCAGTGGCTCAAACCTCTGGGTTTTGAATATAACGGAGTAAAAGGAACAACAGCAGCTGACCACTGGCCAGCATTCAGAATGACAAAAAATAAAGTCCAAACTCTACAACAAAGATTTCAAGGTTGTATGAAGCAATCAAAGCAAAAAGTTCTTCCTCTTGGTTCAGAAGAAATGGTGGCTTTAGAGCTTTATGTTAAAGCCTTGTCTAATGGAGCTGAACTAAAAACACCAGGTTTAAGAAGGTAGGAGGACAAAATGAATTTAACAAGAAGAGACTTTTTAGAACTTGCAGCTATAGCTGGAATTTCCTTAGCTAGTGGAGATGCTCTTGCACAGTTAAACAAAATGTCTCCTGAAGAGCTTATGAGCTTTAAATCTGTAGGAAATGTAACACTTCTTCATATATGTGATATGCATGCCCATTTAAAGCCTCTTTATTGGAGAGAACCTTCTACCCTTCTTTCCCATCCTTCCCTTGTTGGCCAGCCAGGGTTCTTATGTGGAAAAGCTTATCTAGAGTATTACGGAATAAAGCCAGGAACGTTGAGAGCATACTTCGATACATACATAGATTTTCCAGAGCTTGCCCACAAGTATGGAAAAATGGGTGGCGTTGCACATATGGCAACCCTTGTAAAACAGATTATTGCTGAAAGAGGTAAAGATAAAGTTCTGTTTATGGACTCAGGAGATACATGGCAAGGAACAGCTGTTGCTTTATTTACAAAAGGAAAGGCTATTGTTGATGTTCAAAATGCCCTTGGAATTGATGTAATGGTTGGACACTGGGAGTTTACATACGGAAAAGACAGAGTTTTAGAACTTGTAGATAAGCATTTAAAGGCTGATTTTATTGCCCAAAATATTGCCGATGAAATGTGGGAAGAGCTTGTTTTTAAACCTTATGTGATAAAAGAAGTTGGCGGTGTAAAAATAGGAATAATAGGAAATGCTTTCCCTTACACCCCTATAGCAAATCCAAAACAGTTTACAGAAGGGTGGACTTTTGGAATACAGCCCGAGAGACTTCAGCAGTTTGTTGATGAACTAAGAGAAGACAAAAAAGTTGACCTTGTTGTTCTTCTTTCCCATGATGGATTTTCTTTAGACCAGGCTTTAGCAAAAATGATAAAAGGAATCGATATTATCTTCAGCGGTCATACCCATGACCCAGCACCTAAACCTATATTTGTAAACAACACAATGATTGTGATAGCTGGTTCCCACGGAAAATATCTTGGAAGATTAGACCTTGAGGTTAAAAAAGGGAAAATCCTTAAGTGGAACTACAAGCTTATTCCTGTAGCTTCAAACTTCATAAAACCAGATTCAGAAATGGAAAAACTTATAAATGAGATTTATAAGCCGTATGAGAAAAAACTAAACACAGTTATAGGAAAAACGGAGCAGCTTTTATATAAAAGAGATACTTTCTACTCAACATTTGACAGGGTTATAGGAGAAGCAATAAAGGAAGAAACTGACGCGGAGATTGTTTTTACACCAGGGTACAGATGGGGAACAACCATACTCCCAGGGGGAGAAATAACTGTTGACAACGTTTATGAGATGACTGCTATTACATACCCAGATGTCTACACATTTGAGATGACTGGAGAACAGCTGAAGATGATTTTAGAAGATATAGCTGATAATGCTTTCAATGAAAACCCTCTTTATCAGCAAGGGGGTGATATGAGCAGACTTCTTGGAATGGAGTATGAAATCAAACTTGGTGCTCCAGCAGGTAAAAGACTTAGAAATATAAAAGTAAACGGAAAAGATTTAGACCCTAAACGCTCTTATGTCATTTCTGCATGGGGTGGGAACCTTTACAGAGCTGGGAAGAATGTAAGACCAAAACACAGACCTGTTTATGACATTGTTATTGACTATATAAAAAGAAAAAAGGTTGTAAATCCACCTTTAGAATCAAACGTTAAAGTTCTTGATGTGAAATGTGGCTGTCCTAAAAAGGGAGGCATTTGCCTGTGATAAAAAGGTTTCTCTTCTCTTTCTTCTTAGCAGGGCTTTCTTTTTTTCTTTTTTCCTGTATAACCGCTATGGAATGGTCTACAGAAGATGAAAATGATATGGAGTATAAACCTCCAAAACAGACAGTTGTTGTAAAAGAGGAAAAAAGGTTAAAAATGCAGGAAAAATCCCGTGGATATCAAGAAAAACCTGTTGAAGAAGAGGAAGAGGAAATTCCTGATATTTATGAAGTTGTGGTGAATATAAAGGATTTTCAGGAGCTTGATATGCTTCTCCGCTCAGAGCTTGAAGAAGCAAATTTTAAGATTATTAAAGTTTCTCATGTTACAGATGGGATGAAAGAGCAGGGAAGAAAAGACTTTTGGGAAAATATGAATATTTACCTTATTTGCCGTTTGTCTGACGGCTATTTCATTCTCAAAAGAAATCCTCATCTTGTAGGTTTTTGTCCTTACAGAGTTTACACCTATAGAAACAAAGAAGGTTTTTTGGTGGTAGGGTTTGTAAAACCATCTATAGCTATCAGGTATATGGGTGTTATAGACTTAAAAGCTATAAAGCTTTTAAAAAAGCATGATTTAGAGCTTAAGAAAATTTTGGATAGTTTAAATAACTAAAATCTGGAGGGTAGCAAAATGAAAACATTAAAATTGGCGCTTGCCGGGCTTGGAGCAGCAGCACTTTTATCAGGAATTTCAAATTCCGCAAATGCAGGACCTAAGTTTTATTTCGGGGAAGGCAGAGACCTTACAGTATTTCTTATGGGACAAATATGGACTGTTTATGGGACTAATATAGAAATACCAGGTGAAACAGACCTTGAAGAAAATAAAGCAGATATGTATATCAGAAGAGGTAGATTTGGCTTTAAAGGACATCTTATGAAAAATCTTTCTTTTAAGATATGGTTTGCCCATGATAACTTAGGCAGAGACGACCTTAATCCTGTGGATATTGCTAGAGGTGCAGTTAAAACAAGCGGTCTCACATACTCAAAACTAGAAGTTTGGGATGCATTCTTTACCTGGGCTTATGATAAAACGTGGGCAAATATATCGGTTGGATATTTTAGACCTCAAATAGGTAAAGAAAGTATCACATCTGGTTTTAATATGCTCTCGTTTGAAAAAGGACTTCCAAACTTTTATGTAAGGAGACATATAATAGGAAAACCTGATAAAGGGACAAATGAAGTATTTGGTAGAGCATCTGCAAATGGAAGAATTTTTCTTGTAAACTGGGGCGGTCTTTATAAAGCTCAAGGCTGGAGTTTAAACTGGAACTTTGGTGTAGGTGATAACCAAAACTACACAGATAGCAAAAACTGGTCTCCTTTATGGTCTGCTAGAGTTGCATTTACCCTTGGAGACCCAGAAATGAAAAAGTACAAAATGGGATATACCCAAACTTACTTTGGAAAAAGACATGGAGTTACAGTCGGACTTAACTATGGATATCAAGGAGAAGGTATAGATAGAAAAGCAAAAAGAGATAATAAAGAATTTGACAGTAATACAATGTATGGAATAGATATTTTAGCAAACTGGGGACCTATAGATTTTGCTGCTGAGTATGATGTTTTATCTAGAGATTGGGCTGATGGAGCAGATTACACAGATGAGGTCTGGCTTGTAAAATTAGGCTATACCCATAAACTTCCAAATGGTCAATATATCCAACCTGCTGTTTCTTATTCTGTTTTTGAGCCTGATGATAATGGAGAGTCTATCTATAAAAACAAAAAAAATACATGGTGGGATGTTGGTGTTAACTGGTATATCAAAAAGCAAAGAGCAAAACTAATACTTCACTACTCTTCTGGAAAAGTTGAAAACTATAAAAATGGAGAAGATGCTAAGGCTTCATATATAGGACTAGGTTTCCAATTTAAAATCTAAAAAAAGAGGGAGCTCGTAAGAGCTTCCCTATACCAACATGGCTAGATAGAAGAAGCTATAAATTTAAAAATTATGTAAAATCTGGAGGGAAACAAATGAAAAAGTTTCTACTCTCTCTACTTATTTTAATAGGGATTACCACTTATGCACAATCAGAAGAAGTTAAAAACTCCTCTGGAGAAGGCTTAGTTATTTATAAAGTCGAAATGGATGCTGATGAAGCTATTCAGCTTTTAAAAGCTAATCTTGAAGCCCAGCAGATACTTATTATTGATGTAACAAATCCAGCTGCTCCTTTATCTAACAACTCTAAAATTTTTAAAGATTTTGACAAACTAGGAGTAGAGTTTATACAAAATTTTCTTGTGACAAGTATGACAACTCTTTACAAAATTTTCACAAATGACCCAAATGCTATGGTTTTATCTCCATGGGTAATATCTGTTTATCAATATGAAGATGATGACTACACATATATAGTAAGAACAAAATCTCATCTTCTTTTAAAAGGAACAAAATATAAAAAAGTTGAAGAAGCTGTAAAAGAATTAGAATCTAGAATAGATGAAGCTATTCAAGACATGCTTTAAGGAAGCTTTTGCTTCCTTTTTTCTTTCCATTTTACTTTTTCCTTTCTTCAAATCTTTCAATTTTATATAAAATTTTTTTATTTTCCTTTATTTCTTTCGTTTATTTTTCAATTTTTATTTTCTTTTTTAAAGCTTGTTTCTTCAGAAAAAAATTCAAAGAAAATCTCTATATGTCTAGAATTTCTTTCTTTTTCATGAAAAATTCATAAAAATTTTTAAATA
>JAADDV010000196.1 GCA_013153795.1 Aquificota bacterium
TGGAGAAGAGTGGTTAAAAGAGGAAACGGAAAAATTTCTTCTTTTTAGAGTAAGCTGGGTATATGGGGAAGGAAAGCAGAATTTTATCTATAAACTTCTTCAGTGGGCTGAAAAAAATCCTTTTTTAAAAGTTGCTTATGATGAAATTTCTGTCCCTACTTATACAAAAACAATTGTTAATATCACTCTCAAAGCCTTAAAAGAAGAACTAACAGGTTTATATCATCTAACTAATTCTGGATATGCTTCTAGATATGAATGGGCAAAAGAAGTTTTTGAAATAAAAAAAATAGATAAATTTATAAAACCTGTTTCTTCTGAAATTTTTAATCTTCCAGCTAAAAGACCTAAATTTTCTCCTATGTCAAATAAAAAAATTTCAAAGATTTTATCTGTTTATATTCCCTCATGGAAAGAGGCTTTAAAAGACTTTCTTATCCACCACTAACAGGAGGAATAATAGCAACTATATCTCCTTCTTTGAGTTTTTGTTCTTTTTCAGCATATTCTTCATTTACAGCAATCATAACTTTATCAAAGTTTTGAGATATGTCTGGATACTTTTCTTTTAAAACAGATATCAAATCTTCTACTGTTGAACTTTCTTTTATTTCTATTTCTTCTGAAACTTTTTTTAATTTATCTTTTATAGAAGAAAAATAAAGAACTTTAATCTTCATATTTTATTTCCCATTCTGTTATAAGATGTGAGCCTCTTAAAAAATGAGCTCTAAGTTTTGCTTTTAAAATTTCATCTAAAGATTGAAATCCTTCTCCACCAACAAGAGTAGGAGTATCTTCTCCTCCCACTATAAAAGGCATATGTATAAGTCTTATTTCATCTACAAGACCCAATCTAAGAAGATTCCAGTTTAAGGTTGAACCTCCTTCTACCATGAGTTTTTTTATTCCTTTTTCATAAAGAACATCCATCATTTTTATAAGGTCTACTTCATTGGCGCCACATTTTATAACTTCTACTTTTTCTTCTAAAGCTTTTACTTTTTCCTCTGGAGCATTTTCTGATGTTACTATTATTGTAGGAGCATGTTTTTCTAAAATGTTGGAATCTAATGGAATATCAGCCTTTGAAGTTGGCACTATTCTTGTTGGGTTATTTCCTTCTGCATATCTTACAGTTAAAAAAGGATTATCTGTTCTTATAGTTTCTGCACCAACCATAATACCATCTACTTTTGCTCTTAATTGATGAAGATACCTAGTTGCTTCTTCATCCATAAATTTCATTATCTCTTTTGATGAGACTCCTCTTTTTAAAGTAAGTTTTCCATCTATTGTTACTTCTGATACAATAATTGTATACGGACGGTTCATCTGAATTCCCCTTTCTAATCATAGTCTTTGTTATATTTTATATAGAGATATATAATTCTTTGAAGCAAAGATAAAATTATTAAAGCTGTAATAATTATATATCCTGTTTGTAATCCCCCAAGTATATGAAAATGTTCAAAAATAGAAAAGATAATGATAGCTAAAAGAGTTTCAGGTCTTCCAAAAAAACCTATTCCTTCTAAAGGGTCATCTATTTTTCCTTTTTTTCTATTTTCAAAGCCGATTTCTGCATAAGCAACAGGTTTTATAAATGTGTGAAGCATACTTCCAATAACAGCTATTATAGTAAGAATTGGAGTAGAATAAGCTAGCCCTATAGAAAAAAGAATAACTCCATCTACTATTTTATCTGCTAACCAGTCAAAAACAGCTCCAAATTTTGAAGCTTTTTCTGTTTCTCTAGCAACAACTCCATCCATTAAATCAAAAAAACCAGACATAAATAAAAGTAAAGCTCCTGTTAAAGGCTTGTGATTATAAAAGGCGATAGCGGAGAAAATCCCCACTATCACAGATATTATTGTTATTGCATTTGGTGTTATATGAGTTTTAGCAAAAAGAATACCTATTGGCTCATATATTTTCTTTATAGATTTTCTTTTAGATGTTAAATTCATCTAAACCTCTTTTTTTAAAGTCCCTTGCTTTCAAGCCAAGGCATCATTTTTCTTAATTCTCTTCCTACTTCTTCTACTGGATGTTCTTCATCTCTCTTTACAAGAGCATTAAAGTGAGGTCTTTTTGCTACATTCTCTAAAATCCACTCTTTAGCAAATTCTCCTCTTTGAATTTCTTCAAGAATTTTTTTATGAACAGGTTTTACTGTCTCATAAATTCTATCTCCTCTTGTAACATCACCATATCTAGCTGTATCAGATATAGAATATCTCATTCCAGAAATACCATACTGATAAATAAGGTCTACTATAAGTTTAAGTTCATGAAGACACTCAAAATATGCAACCTCTGGTTGATATCCTGCTTCTATAAGAGTTTCAAAACCTGCTTTTATCAACGCTGTTGCTCCACCACAGAGAACAGCCTGCTCTCCAAAAAGGTCTGTTTCTGTTTCTTCCTTAAAAGTTGTTTCTATAAGTCCTGCTCTTGTGCAACCAATTCCTTTAGCATATGCAAGAGCTATATCTTTAGCTTTTCCTGTAAAATCTTGATGAACTGCAACAAGTCCAGGGACTCCTTTTCCTTCTTCATACTGCCATCTTACAAGATGGCCTGGTCCCTTTGGGGCAACAAGAAAAACATCTACATAAGGAGGCGGGACAATTTGTCCAAAATGTATATTAAATCCATGGGCAAAAGCTAATGCTTTTCCTTCATCAAGATTTGGAAGTATTGCTGTTTCATACACTTCAGGTTGAATAGTATCAGGAATAAGCATCATTATAACATCTGCTTTTTTTGCTGCTTCATCTGGAATTAAAACTTCAAATCCTTCTGCTTTTGCTTTTTCTGCTGATTTGCTTCCTGAATATAAACCAATAATAACATTTATTCCACTATCTCTTAAGTTTAAAGCATGAGCATGTCCTTGACTTCCATACCCTATTATGGCAACTGTTTTATCTTTTAATACTTCAAGAGTTGCATCTTCATCATAATAGATTTTTGCCATCCTTTACCTCCGAATATATAATATCGTTAAATTTTCAAAAATCTTACACTATTATTATTTAATAATCAAAATTTGCCTTATTTTATTTCCTTTTAAGAGAAATTTTAAAAGTTTAGCAGCTTCTTTATCTTTTAAATAAAGAGTATCTATATTTATAACCCCCTCCACTAGCGGCTTCTTTTTTGAATTTTTTAAATGTTTTGTTGATTTATATCCTACTAAAACATCTCTTTTTTCAGAAGATATTTTGATTTTATTTTTTTCTGGGTTATTTTCTGATTTTATTGTTAAGTCTACAGTTTTTGTTTTAGGCTCAGTTTTTTTATATTCTTCTAATATATCAAAAAATTTTTCATAAAATTCTTCTCCTGTTTGAGCAGTAAAACAGCTGATTCTTTCTTTTTTGTCAAAAAACAAAAAATGAAAGCAAACAGTATAAGAAAGACCTGTCCAGGAGATATTTACTTTGAGTTTGTTTTTGGAAGAAGTTTCCTCTTTTATATGAAAATTTTTGAAAAAAAACTCCCTAAATACTTCTTTATAAGTATCAGGGAGATTTTCTATGTGAATACTTTTTAGTTTTATTTCTTTTCCATAAGAAATAAAAGCTAAAGTTAGAAATATGATAAATATTTTTTTTATCATTATTCCTGTAGTTTTTCCTTTACTTTAGCACTTTCTCTTACTAAAGCTAAAGTTCCTGTCCTTGCTATATCTTTAAGACCAAAAGGTCTTAAAAGGTCTATAAAAGCATTTATTTTTTCACTTCCTCCAGTTACTTCTATTGTGTATGTATCAGGAGAAACATCTACTATTTTAGCTCTAAATATATTAACCAGCCTCATAATTTCATCTCTAGCTTTATCTTCACCTGCATGAACTTTTATTAAAACAAGTTCCCTTTCTATATGGGGGACATCTGTAATATCTCTTACTCTTAATGTTTCGACAAGTTTTCTCAACTGTTTTATTATCTGCTCTATTATTCTTTCATCCCCTTCTACAACAATTGTTATCCTTGCTACATTTGGTTCATTTGTTTTTCCTACAGTAAGACTTTCTATATTGTATCCCCTTCCTGCAAAAAGGCTTGTTATTCTAGTTAAAACACCAAAATTGTGTTGAACCCTAACCACAATAATATGTTTTCTTACCTCTGTTTTTGGTTGGGGTCTTACTTTTAATGGTGCTATATTTTCGCTCATTTCTTTCTCCTCTTTTTATTTTAACCTACAAGATACATAGTTTCAGCTTCTCCTTTCTGTTTTGGAGAAAGTATCATCTCTCTATAACTTTTTCCTGCAGGGACCATTGGAAGAACATTTTCTTCTCTATCAACAACAAAATCCATAATAACAGGTCTATCATTTATTTCCATTGCTTTTTCTATAACAGACCTTACTTCATCTGGTTTTGTGGCTCTAAGTCCAACAGCTCCCATAGCTTCAGCAAGTTTAACAAAGTCTGGGTGAACAGCAAGACAAACAGAGGAATATCTACTATCATAGAAAAACTGTTGCCACTGTCTAACCATTCCTAAAAACTCATTGTTTATAATAGCTATTTTTATAGGAAGTCTGTATTGGACAGCTGTTATAACATCTTGCATGTTCATTACAAAAGAACCATCTCCTTCTATCGCAAAAACAGTTTTGTCTGGTCTACCAAACTTAGCTCCTACTGCTGCAGGAAAACCATATCCCATTGTCCCAAGACCACCTGAGTTTAAAAACTGTCTTGGATATTTGTATTTGTAGAACATTGCAGCCCACATCTGATGTTGACCAACTCCAGCTGATATAATAGCTTCTCCTTTCGTAACTTTATATATCTCTTCGATAACATATTGAGGTTTTATTATTTTGTCTGATTGTTTATAAGAAAGAGGATGTTTCTCTTTCCATTTTTCTATCTGTTTTAACCAGCTTTCTCTAGCACTTACCCATTCAACAGGTTTTTTTTGAAGTTCTTTTAAAAGCTTTTGAAGAACAATCTTTACATCTCCAACAATGGGAACATCAACTGTTATATTTTTACTGATAGATGCTGGGTCTATATCTATATGAATAATTTTTGCTTCAGGAGCAAACTCATCTATTTTTCCTGTTACTCTATCGTCAAATCTTGCTCCAACAGCTATAAGAAGGTCTGAATGGTAAACAGCCATATTCGCATAATATGTTCCATGCATACCAAGCATATGAAGAGCTAAAGGATGGGTTTCATCAAAAACCCCTTTTGCCATATTTGTTGTGGTTACTGGAATTCTTGCAAGTTCAGCTAGTTGTCTTACTTCTTCTGAAGCACCAGAGATAACAGCTCCTCCACCTACATATAAGACAGGTCTTTTAGCTTTTCTTATAAGCTCTGCTGCTTTTTTTATTTGAACAGGATTTCCTTCATAGTGAGGCTTATATCCTGGAAGAGCATCTATAACGTCTTTTTCTGTTGGCATTTTATAGTTGTATTCTTGCTGAGTAATATCTTTAGGAATATCTACTAAAACAGGTCCTGGTCTTCCAGTTCTTGCAAGATAAAAAGCTTCTCTAAGAATAAGAGCAAGGTCTTTTATATCTGTAACTAAAAAATTATGTTTTGTTATGGGTCTTGTTATACCTACAACATCAGCTTCTTGAAAAGCATCTGTTCCTATGTAATGGGTAGGAACCTGTCCTGTGATAGCAACCATAGGAACAGAGTCCATATAAGCTGTTGCAAGGCCTGTTACAAGGTTTGTAGCTCCTGGTCCTGATGTTGCCATAACAACTCCAACTTTTCCTGTTGCCCTTGCATAACCATCAGCCATATGTGCCGCAGCTTGCTCATGCCTTGCTAATATATTTTTAAGGGGAGCTTTATAGAGAGCATCATAAACCTCCATAATAGCTCCCCCTGGTAGTCCAAAAACAATTTCTGTGTTCTCCTCTAGAAGAACATCAATAACAATATCTGCTCCTCTTTTTTTAGGCATTATGAAAACCTCTCTGTGTATTTTAAAATTATTATTATACGACTATACCTATCCACATGTATAATAAGAATCACATAGGATTATTAAAATTTGTGAAAATTTTTTAACAGGAAAAGTTAATATTACTTTACTAAGATTTTTTGAAAAAAATTTCCTAAAGGTTTATTTTATATTAAATTTAAAAACTTAGAGGAGGGCTTGAATGCTTATTAAGAAAGAGCATGCACTTGCACTTTTAAATGCGAAAGCTGAAGAAGAAAAAGGTCTTGCCTGCCAAATAACAATAAAGGCAGAAGAAGACCCTTATATTGAACTTGAACTTCAAAATCTTTTAGAACAGGGAAATAGCCCTATTGAATATGTTCTTACATATTGGGGCAGAAATCTTGTTTATCTTCTTGATGAAATGATTCAAAAGGGACTTATTAAGCATCCATCTGAATGGGATGAAAAATTTAGATGGATTGGGTCTGAAGTTATTGCGATGATTGATGCTGCTATTAGAAGCGGAAATTTAACTGGAGAGCTTACATTTGATGCTTTAAAAGAAAGAGGTTTTGCAGAAGAAAAACATGAAGAGAAAAAAGGCTGGTTTAAAGAAATAAATGATTATGCTAAAGCTATATATGAAATATATCAAAATGCAAAACCAAGGCTTGTTATTTCAAGAGACCTTGGAAAGTATATAGCTTCTACTCCTCCAGGACCTGCAGAAACAAGCACTCTTCCAGTTCATGGAAGAAATTTAGAAATTATTGAGTCTATGAGACTTATATCTTTTTCAGTTCCAAACTCAGATGTTTATACACTCTCTGGTTTAGGACAGGCTGTTCAAAAAACAGTTCAAACAATGGCTCCAGCTTTAGAAACAGTTATAAATGAAGACTATTTATTTGCTCTTGTTAAGTTTTTAGATGGTGGTTTTGAGGCCCTAACAGACCAAGAGTCTGAAATCTTGCAAGAGCTTGCTTTTATAGATGATGAAGGAAATTTACTTCCAGCTGGAGAAAATCTTTTAGAAGTTTATAGATTGTGGAGTCAAAGAGAATATAGACCTGTAAAAACATTTAATCTTGAAACTCTTGATGAAGAAATTCTTATTGGTCTAGAAAAAGTTTGGGAAAAACATAAAGAAAATCCAGAAATTTTAGCTACAGCAGAGGAGATTGTCCATTATCTTCTTGAGAAACCTTTAAAAGAGTATAAACATCTAAGAGAATTCTACGGAAGAATGTTAAATCAAGCAATGGGCTATCAGAAAAAAGAAGAGCTTAAAAAGAAATGGGCAGAGCTGTTTACAATAGAAGAACTTTTTAAGCATTTCTGGGAAAAAGGAAATGAATGGTATGAAAAACTTTTTGATACTGTAAAAGAATCTTTATACTCTCTTGAATCATTTAATCTTATTGTTTCTGAAGTTGATGAAAAAAAAGGAAAGCTTATATACAAGTTTACACCTCACGGAGTAGAAGTTTTAAAGGATATAAAAGAAAGAGGTGTAAGAGAGATTACAGCTACAGGAGTTAAAGCTGTTACTATCACAAAAACAGAGTTTGGAGCTCCAAACTACAACTGGTATGAAGAAGGAGTAAAAGAACATCTTGTTGGTGGAGGATATCCAACAAAGTCTGGTCTTCTTTATGAAAAACTTGCTTATGCTATTAAAAGAACACCTCATATTACAAGATTTGAGTTAATGGTTCTTCATAAAATTCCTGAGTATGGAATGTTCTTGGAAGAGCTGTTTAAAGAATTTGATGAAACTTTAAAAGAAGAAGTTCAATATGCAGTAAACAAACTTGAAGCTAGATATATTCTTGATGTTCTTCCAAACAACGGTTTAAGACTTACACAGCCAGGAAAACTCCTTAAAAAAGCTCTTTCTGGTGTTCCAGAAGGAATAGCAGACCCAATAAACCCACTTATTGTAAGAATTCTTCAGGCTATAAAACAGGTTGGAAACCTTTATGTAAAAGAAAAAAGAGTAAGAATTCTTCCTAAAAACTGGGAGGAAGCTTTAAGAATCTCTGGCCTTGACAAGGAAACCTTTGAAAAAGAACTTGCTGTTGCAAGACTTGCTGGTTTTATTGGAAGAACATCTCTTCATGAATCAGGTTTAGAAGTTTTAGAAGCTTTAGAACTTTTAAATAAATAATAATAAGGGGGCAAAAGCCCCCTTTTTATCTATATATTAATTTTTGTCCTATTCTTGCTAAAAAAGGAAAAGATAGAACTCCGAATATAATCCCAAAAACTGAAAACTTATACACTGTTTCTCTATCAAGCTCATTAAAAAGAGACTGTATCATAAAGTTTCCTGTAAACATAAGCACTAAAAGAAAAACTATAAGAGTTAAAACTCCTAAAAGCATATTTGAGTAATAAATAGTTGCTTTTGCTGTTTTATATTTAAAATCGATAACATAAAGAAGCACAAGAGAAAACATAAACATAGCTGTAAAAGAATATCCTATTCCTATTCCTGCAAGCTCTAAAAACATTTTCCTCTCCTTTTTGGTAATTTAATAATGTTTAGTTTAAATATAAAATGTTTTGTATGATTTAAAATGATTTTTTTCTTTGTATAATACACAATAAAACATTAAAGGAGATAAAAATGTATGTATGGATAAAAGCTTTTCATCTTGTGCTTCTTTATGTTATCGATTTTAAATATAAAACAGCAAAAGCAACTATTTATTACTCAAATAT
>JAADDV010000034.1 GCA_013153795.1 Aquificota bacterium
TTCTGAGTTTTTAGAAGGAAAGGATGAATATATTTATTATGGAGTCCTTTCTTTAATTCCTGTAAGTATATCTTTATACCTTTCTAATTTTTCAGACTATATCTTTTTACCTCTTATATTTAGTGGAATTACAGCTATTTATAAAGTAAAAAGAGAATTTGAAGAAAAAGAATGGTATTTTAAGAAAATAAAGTCCCAAATGGATAAACTTTATAAAGAAAATCTTAGATTACAGGAAGAAATATTAGAAAATCAGCTTTCTTTAGTCTTACTTCCTATTATGCAAAGTATTATAAAGGAAGAAATAACTTTTAAAGAGGGACTTTTTGAGCTAAATGAATATTTTGGAGCAAAAGGTATTTCTTTTATAGATTTTGTAAATCATAAATGTATTATTGTTGGAGATGCTGAGTGTAAAAAAGAAACTCTTGCTTTTATAAAAGATGAAATTCAAGTATTAACATCAAAAGAAATTGTTGACATTTTAAAATGTAAAAAAGCTTATTCAATAGTAATAAGTAATAAAGATGACCTTATTTATGGTATTTTGTTTATTTTATTTGATGAGAATATTAATATCAGCGATAGACTCCTTAGACTAATAAAAGATTATCTAGATTTTTATTTTTCAAAACATGTTCAAATTCAGATTGAAGAAGAAAAATGTGAAGAAGAAAAACAAGATGAGGAATAAAACTCCTCAAGAAGAAATTATAAAACTCCAAAAAGAAAATGAGCTTCTAAGAAAAGAAATTTTTTTTAAGAATAGATAACTTCTACTCTGTATTTGGAAAATATTTTCTGACTTCTTCTAAAATTTTTTCTGTATTTTTCCCGTATCTTCTTGAGAAATGAAAAACAATAAGTTTTTTTACGTTTGCTTCTTTTGCTATTTCTGCAGCCTGTTTTGATGTTAAATGGTAAACCTTTGACGCCTGCTCTTCATCTTCTTCAAGAAAAGGGGCTTCACAGTATAAAACATCAGACTCTTTTACAAGGTTTATTATTTTTTCTTTGTTTTCTTTGGAATATAGAACGTCTGTTATATATGAAATCTTAATTCCTTTTTGTATATATGTGTATTCTTCTTTTAAAAACTCATAAGATAGATTTTTTTCTCCTACAGGAAAGGTTTTTCCTCTATTTGATTCATCTTCAAGCCATTTTTTTAGTATGCCAAACTCTTCTCCTTTTAGAGAAAGCTCTTTTATTTTGTCCTTTTTAAAGAGAAGTCTGTCTTTGTATTCAAAAGAATATCCCATTATCCATATTTTATGGTCAAGGATAGCATACCTTACCCTGTAAAACTGGTTTTCATATATAACATCTGTATCAGCTTTTTCTTCTTTTATGAAATCTTTTGCAAATTTCTTTTTTATATCAAAAGAATAGTATTCAAATAGTCCTTCATTCCATTGTTTCAGATTGAAAATAATCTGTGGTTCAAACTCAACAAGATTCCATGTATACCCTTGAAGCTTACAGTATATATTCTCAGCTAAAGGGGATATACCAAAAATATCCACTGTGTGGGGTTTCCCAAGTTTATTTCTCAGCAAATAATCAAACCCTATAAAATGATCCATATGGGTATGAGTTATAAATATTTTGTTTATTTTTCTTAAAAGATGTCTGTCTAGTCTGTGGATATTTCCAACGTCAAAAAGAATATACTCTCCAAGGGTTTCTATCTCTATTACAATACCTGGATCATCATATTTTTCATTTATTAAATAATGTTTGATTCTTGGCAGAGCCATTTATATAACACCGCTTTTTAAAATATCGTGAAGATGAACAAGCCCTATAGGTTTTTTATTTTCTATAACAGGAAGCACTGTTATATTGTGTTTTTCCATTATCTCAAGGGCTTCAATAACAAGCATATCTTTTCTTATCTGTTTTGGGTCATGTGTCATTCCTTCTGATGTTTTTCCTTTGTCTATACTTCCTCCTTTTTTTATGAATCTTCTTAGGTCTCCATCTGTTATAATCCCAATCAGATTTTTATCTTTGTCAACTACAAACGCCGCTCCAAAACCTTTCTCAGACATAATAATAACTGTTTCTTTTAAAGGGGTTTCTGGGTATACAATAGGAAGTTCTTCCCCTTTGTGCATTATTTCCCTAACTCTCATAAGTTTTTTTCCTAATGAGCCTCCAGGATGAAAGCGAGCAAAATCTTCAGCTGTAAATCCTCTCATCTCAAGAAGAGCTATTGCAAGGGCGTCTCCTAATGCCAGTGTAGCAGTGGAAGATGAAGTAGGCGCCAGATTTAAAGGACAGGCTTCTCTTTTAACATTTAAAAAAAGATGTATATCACTTTCTCTAGCAAGGGTTGATGATGGATTGTTTGTTATCCCTATAACAGTGTTTCCCCATCTTTTTATTGTTGGGATTATTGCAAGAAGCTCTGGTGTTTCGCCGCTGTTTGATATAGCAAGGACAAGGTCTTCCTTCGAAATCATTCCTAAATCTCCATGTATAGCTTCAGCTGGATGAAGAAAGAAGGAAGGAGTCCCTGTTGAGGCTAAAGTTGCTGCTATTTTCTTTCCAATGAGACCAGATTTTCCCATTCCTGTAACAACAATCTTACCTTTTGTAGAAAGGATAGTTTCTACAGCTTTATTAAAGTTTTCATCAAGAGATAAGATAAGATCTGATAAAGCTTCTCTTTCTGCCTCTAAAACTTTTTTTCCTATTTCTACTGGATTCCTTCTTTCCAATCCTCTACCTCTGGAAGTTTTTCTTCTTCAGGTTTATCTTCAAAAACAGTAGACTGTCCGCAGCCATTACAACCGCTACATCCAGACTCTCTTTTTATTCCTAGTTTATCAAGTTCCTCAAAAGGAATTGTTACAACAAGTCCATGCTCATCAATAAGCTCTAAAGCTTCCTTTATAAAATCATATCCTTTTACTATATATTTTTGACCATTTATTTCTATTTCACTTTCTATTTCAGGAAGGTCTTTTCTAATAGAGTAGTTATCTACTTCGAAAGCCAGACAGCACATAAGCCTTCCACATACTCCTGTGAACTTCATAGGGGTAGGGGGAAGATTCTGTTCTTCCAGCATTTCTACATTTACAGGATCAAACTTATCCATAAATAAAGAGCAGCAGCATTCCTGTCCACATACGCCAATAGCCCCTGCCATCTGAACGCCGTCTCTAACGCCTACCTGTCTCATCTCTATTCTCATTTTTAGTCTTTTGGCTAAATCTTTTACCAGCTGTCTAAAATCTACTCTTCCTTCAGAAACATAGTAAAAAAGAATCTTAGAGCGGTTTAAAGGTATATAAGCTTTTAAAAGATTCATTTTTAGACCAAGTCTTTCTGCAAAGTTTTTGCATATATTAAGGGCTTTTTCTGCTTCCCTTTCATGTTTATCAAAAATCTGTATATCTTTTTTTGTTGCTTTTCTTAAGAATTTGTATTCTGAAGAGTTTTCAGAGTCAGGAACGGCATTTCCTACAACAAGAACAAGTTCTTCTCCCTTTTCTGTCTCTATAACAATAAAATCCCCCTTTTTTACAAAAAGAGGGACTTCATTTACGTCGCTAAATTTATGGGTATCTAAAAATCTTATTCTTACTGTCTTTGTCCTAAACTTTTGTTTAGGTTTTTTTATAATAGACGGCATTTTATCCTCCTTTTACATTAAAATACATTCCTTCAACAGCAAGTTTCTTTTTTACTCCTGCCTTTATAGCTTTTTCAAATTCCTGATACTCTTTCAAAAGCCTATCGTATAAATCTATATCAAATTCTCCTTTTAACATTTTTTTATGAAGAATTGTTTGAACAATCTGTAAAACTATGGATAGGTCTTTATTATCTAACTTATCAAGGATATCCGCAAGATTTATAATTCCTTCTATTCTAAGGTTTTTATCTAAAAACAGTAAAGCTAAATCTTTTGCAAACTGGTAGATTTTTGGATTTTCTTTAACAGCTGAATAAAGGGAAAGGGAACCATCTGATAAGACAGAAAAAGTTTTTGCATCACTTTCTGAAAAATCCTTATGAAGAAGAAACTGATAAATCTCTTCTTTAGGCAAAGGATTAAATCTTATTTTGTAGCATCTTGATATTATTGTTGGTAAAAGCTTGTTTTGATTTGTGGTTGTAAGGATAATCATACTGTTTTCAGGAGGTTCTTCAAGGGTTTTTAAAAGTGCATTGCTAGCTTCAGTGTTCATTTTTTCTGCATTTTCTATAATTATAACTTTTCCTTCTTTTGATTTTAGCTTTAAAAAATCAATAGCATCTCTTATCTGGGATATTTTTATATCCCTGCCATTTTCAGAGGTTATAAGTTTTATATTTGGATTAGGAGATAGATTTGTCCCTTCGTAGATATTTGATATTAAGTCGTCTGTTAAACGGCAGTTTTCACACTCTCCACAACCAAAATTTCTTTCCTTCTCGCATAAAAAGCCTCTTGCTGTATAAAGGGCTAAAAGCTTCTTTCCTATTCCTTCTTTCCCTTCAAACAGAAAAGAGTATGAAGACTGATTTTTATTTAGATACTTACTAAGTAGTTCTTTTTCTTTTTGGTGTCCTATTACTTGCATTTTCATTTATCCTTAAGCGGTTTTATTTATCAATAATATTTTTCCTTTCTAGTTTTAGAAAATACTTTCCATAAATTTTTATTTTCTTGGGAAATTGTTTGTCCTCATCAAAAACAATTACTATCTTTGAAACTTTTTTACTGCTGAGAGGATAAATAATATATTTATTTCCTTCTTTTTCTAATTTATACGGATATTTTCCTTTTTCATCGGCTTTTTTTGTTTGTAGAAATTGAACAAGAAGAGGTAACCAAGGTTTTTTCTTAAAGATTTCTTCTTTCTTGAAAGTTTTTGTTTTGTCATTTTCTTTTTCATATAAATAAAAATCATTATCTTTTGCTAAAAATTCAAAGTTGTAATCATAAACAAATTTTAAATAAGAATAAACATTTCCTTTTATATAAAGCTGCTTTTCTTCCCATTTAAATTTTATTTCTCCTATTGGTAGGAAACCGTAATAAACTTTATATATAGCTTCTTTTCCAATAGCAAAACTAAAAACTATAAGTAAAGATATGAATATACTTATTTTTTTCATCTTTCTCTCCTTATATTTTTTCTCTTAGATTATTCTAGGATAATATATATGAAAATATGGTGATATCTATAATTTTATAGATTTTATTTTAAGGCTAATAACATACAATTACTAAAATAAAACATTGTTAAAAGGAAATTAAATAAAAAAGCTCTTCTAACAGCAGTTTTTAAAGAATCTTTAAAGTATGTTTTGAAAAATAGCAATAAAATAAAAGGTGAGAAAAATAAGCTAGAAAAAAATAAAGTTGATATTTGAAAAGTTACATATTTTGAATATTGATAAGAAATAAAAAGATAGTCTAAATTAAGTTTTTTAATAAAGAAATTTAAAATAAATAAAGAGAAAAGCCATATAAAAAAAGCAAATAAATATCCTTTAAAAAGTTTTCCTCCAAAAAAATCCATATTTATAGTTTAGTTATTACTCTTTTTTCTTTTGGGACAAATTTATAAACAGGTGCATAAAATTTTTCTTCTTCTATTTCTTCTTCTGTATAAAGATTATGTTTAATGGCAAAGGAAGTAAATGCTGCAACAATTGCATTTACTTCTCCTTTTAGTTTTTTTCTGTCTTTGGAGAGAATGTTTTCAGGGATATAAATTCCTGATTTTGGAAGATTATAAATCCTCTGCTCTAAGCCTTCCCTTGTATATATAGGTAAAAGCTCTTTTCTGATAGCATCTTTAAAAAAGATATCTGTGTCTGTTAAAGCTATAACTTTTTCTTTTGTATCTCCTTGAAATTCCTCATATTCAAAGCTAGTTAAAAGAACATTTTTAAGCTCTAAAAGAGTTTTCCATTTTTCTAAAAAATATTTTTTGTCTGAATGGTTTATGTTTAAAGAAATAATATTTATATCCCTATGGTCTAAAAACCAGTATAAACCTTCTTTCCAAAAATGACTTATGTATGTGATATTTCTATTTTCGTCCATTAAAGCAACAGTAAATGTTTTATCTGGATTTATTTCTATCCCTGCATACATTTGCCCGTCCTTCCCCTTTTTGAGAAAAGATAATAAGCCCTGATTTTCTTTTTTGTTATGATTTTCCTACATATTTTATGACTTTTACTTTTTCTATTGTTATAAGACCACTTGTTATAAGCTCTTCTAGAAGGGGAAGGACTTTATTTATTCTTTCTTCTTTATCAACAATTTCTATCACAATAGGAAGGTCTTCTGAAAGGGTTAAAAGAGTTGCAGCATGAATTCTACTAGATGCCCCGTATCCCATTATTCCTCTAAAAACTGTTGCCCCTGCTACATTATTTTCTCTGCATATCTCTACAATTTTTTTGTATAAAAGCTTTCCGTCTACTCTATCTTTTTCTCCTATAAAAATCCTTACTAAAAGAGCTTCTCCTTCTATTTTCATCTTTTCTCCTTTAGATAATAGCTCTTGCTAGGATAAAACCAACAATTCCTGCTGAAATGGAAAAAAGATTGTTTACTATAATGTTTAAAACGCCTTTTAAAATTTCTCCATCCTGAAAAAGAGAAATTGTTTCATATGAAAATGTTGAAAAAGTTGTAAAAGCTCCTAAAAAACCAACAGCAAAAAAAAGCCTCCATAAAGGGTCAATAGATAGCCTTTCTATTGTTAGCACAGTAAAAAACACAAGGATAAAAGAACCCAATGTATTTACAAAAAGAGTTCCTGCTGGAAAAGAAATACCTAAAATCTTATTAATAAAGGAAGATGTCAAATATCTAGAAAGGGCTCCTAAAGCCCCTCCTAGCATAACAGCTATGTATTCCATTATTTACCGATAAAGGAAAGAAGTTGATTTATTTCTTTTTTACTTCCTAGGAAAACAGGAACTCTTTGATGTATATTTTCTGGTTTTACGTTTAAAATTTCTTCTTTTCCTGTTGTTGTTTCCCCACCAGCTTGAGTTATAAGGAAAGCCATTGGTGAAGCTTCATATAAGAGCCTTAGTTTTCCATTTTTATTTTTTATATCTGCAGGGTAGCCAAAAATTCCGCCTTTTATCAGGGTTCTATGGACATCAGCAACCATAGAACCTATGTATCTTGTTGTATATCCTTCATCTTTAAGGGTTTCTATAAACTCTTTTAGTCCTTCATCTATCCATTTTTTTGCATTTGCTTCATTAATAGAGTAAATTTTTCCTTTTTCTGGTAGTTTCATATCTGGATGTGAAAGTAAAAACATCCCAACAGCCGGGTCTAGTGTAAATCCATTAACACCGTTTCCTGTTGAAAAAACGAACATTGTAGAAGAACCATATATAACGTATCCAGCAGCAACTTGCTTGTATCCTTCTTGCAAGAAATTTTCTTCACCGTCTCCAATCCTTTTGTGGATAGAAAAAATTGTTCCTATGCTTACATTAACATCTATATTTGAAGAGCCATCTAAAGGGTCAAAAGCAATAACATATTTTGCATCTTTTCCTCTAGAAGGATAAATAGGCTCATCTAACTCTTCTGAAGCAAGGGCATAAAACTGACCACTGTCTGAAAGGAAATCAATCATTATCTCATTAGATAGTTCATCAAGTTTTTGTACTTCTTCTCCCTGGACATTGGTTTTTCCAGCTTTTCCTAAAATACCTGCAAGACCTGCTTTTCTAACCTGAGAAGCAATAATTTTTGTTGCTGCTTCTATAGACATTAAAGCCTGAGTTAAAGAACCTGTAGCCTGAGGGTGTTTCCTTTCTTCTTCTAAGATAAATCTGTTTAAATCCATACCTATTTCAGCCATAATAAGCCCTCTAAAATAGATTTTTAAAGAAATTATACTTCTTTAGAAGCCTTTTTTTCAAAAAATATCTACTTTAAAGTATTATCCCTTTTATTGTGTGAATAAAACCGTTATAACATACAAGATTTGCTGTTTCTATCTCTTTATTTTCTATTTCAGCCTTTACAAAGCAAGCGTTTTCAATAGAAAATTCAAAATCTTCTCTTATATTACAGGAAACATCAACTTTTATTTTTCTTCCAGATAAAGTTGTTAGCTCTTTTATATCAAGCATTTCCCTTAAAGAAATAGCTTCATCTATAAGATGATTTTCAATAATTTTTTTTGCTTTATCTTTATCTTTTAAAGCAGATTTAATTTCTTCTAATTCTTCAGGAGCAATCAAATCCAAAGTGTCTTCAACAGGGACAAATAAAGTAACAACCATTTCTGTTAATTTGTCTATATATTCTGTTGTGCTTAAAAGTTGAAAAAATAAAGGAAATGTTATTCCTTCTTTTAACCTATCTATTACATTTGGCAGATTTTCTGCAGGTGGTTTCCAAACTTTCATTTTGTCCTCCTTTTGGTTAGAAAATACAAACTTATTTTAAATGGAATTAAAGCTAATAGGAAGTAGATATATAACAAAATTCTGCTTTCTTAACACTTATTTGGTAAAATTAAAGAATACTAAAAATTTAAGCAGGTAAAGTCTATGTTTTCAGAGCTAGATTATCTTTTAAATGAAAGAAAAGGTTGTGGAATTATTCTTTTAAAAGATAAAGAAAAACAGCAAGCTTTAAAAGAGTATATAGAAAG
>JAADDV010000033.1 GCA_013153795.1 Aquificota bacterium
GTAATAAGAATAAAAATTCCCATAACAACAAATCCTAAAACTAGGACTGAAATTGAAGCATGACTGATTATGCTGTTTATAATAAATGCTGAGGCTAAAGGTATAGATAAAGCTAAAATACCTTCTAAAGCAGAATAATATAAAACATAAAAAAGATGCTTTTTTTCCTTTTTTATAACATCATAAGCGCCTATTATTATCTCTTTTTTTAATCCCATTCTCTGCCCTTAGAAATTTTAAATTAGAAAATAGAAAATAAAGAAGATTTTAAGATAAAAAATGATTTAAAACAGAAAAAGACAAAGACCTCCTAAAAGAGGTCTAAAAGGTCTAATCTAAGAAACTACTTCTTTCTCTTTTTTCTTTGTAGTTTTTTTATTACTTTTCTTTTTATTTTTCTTTGCTTTTTCTAAAATTTCTTCAAAATCTTTTATAGCTATTGGGAAGACCTCATCTATATGCTCTACAAATACAAGATTTAATGATTTTCTGGCAAATGGTGGAAGGTCTTCCATAACTTCGTCTTTGTTGTCTTTTGGAAGAATAACAGTTTTTATATCAGCTCTTTTGGCTGCAAGGATTTTTTCTTTTAATCCACCAACAGGAAGAACTCTTCCTCTGAGGGTTATTTCTCCTGTCATTGCAACATCAGCTTTTACTGGCTTTTGGGTAAATAAAGAAAATATAGCTGTTGTTATGGCAATTCCTGCTGATGGTCCATCCTTTGGTATTGCTCCAGCAGGGACATGAACATGAACATCATATTTTTGAAAATCTTTAGGGTCTATTCCATACTCTTCAGATTTTGATTTTACATAAGAAAGGGCTGTCATAGCACTTTCTTTCATTACATCTCCTAGTGAACCTGTAAGGATAAGCTGCCCTTTTCCTGGCATTCTTGTAGCTTCTATTTTTAGTATTTCTCCTCCAACTTCTGTCCATGCAAGACCTGTAACAACTCCTATTTCATCTTCTTTTTCTTTTTCAGGCATATATAAAGGTGCTCCGAGGAACTTTTTAACAAGGGATTTTGTTACTCTGTATTTTTTCTTCTTTCCTGTAAGGGCTATTTCTTTTGCTATTTTTCTTAAAACAGCATTTATCTGTCTTTCTAAGCTTCTAACTCCTGCTTCCCTTGTATAATGCCTAATAAGAAACTTAAGTCCACTGTCTGTAAACTCTACATATTTTTCACTTAGACCGTTTTCTTTAAGCTGTCTAGGAATTAGATACTGTTTAGCGATATAGAGTTTTTCTTCCTCTGAATATCCTGGAATTCTTATTATTTCCATTCTATCTAACAAAGGTCTTGGTATTGTGTCTATTCTGTTTGCTGTGCATATAAACATTACTTCTGATAAATCAAAAGGAACTCCTAAATAGTGGTCTACAAACTCTTTGTTTTGTTCAGGGTCTAAAACCTCAAGTAGTGCTGAAGCTGGGTCTCCTCTAAAATCTGATGCAAGTTTGTCAACTTCATCTAGCATAAAAACAGGATTTTTTGTTCCTGCCTGTTTTATCCCCTGTATAATTCTTCCAGGCATAGCTCCTACATATGTTCTTCTGTGTCCTCTTATTTCTGCTTCGTCTCTAACGCCTCCTAGAGATTGTCTCACAAACTTTCTTCCTAAAGCTTTTGCTATAGATTTTCCTAAAGATGTTTTACCAACTCCTGGTGGTCCTACAAAGCAAAGGATAGGTCCTTTTATACCTCTTCCTTTTTTTAATTTTTGAACAGCAAGATATTCAAGAATTCTTTCTTTTACTTTTTCAAGGTCGTAATGGTCTTGGTCTAAAATCTTTTTGGCTCTTTTTAAATCAAGTTTGTCTTTTGTTCTTTTATTCCATGGAAGTTCTACAAGCCAGTCTAGATACGTTCTGATAACAGCTGCTTCAGCTGAATCTGGGTGCATCTTTTCTAGTCTTTTTAGCTGTTTTAATGCTTCTTCTTTTACTTCTTCTGGCATTCCAGCTTTCTCTATTTTTTCTATATATCTTTCTATTTCTTCCTGCTTTTCATCTCTTTCTCCTAGTTCTTCCTGAATAGCCTTTATCTGCTGTCTTAAGAAATACTCTCTTTGGTCTTTTTCCATAGACTCTCTAGCAGCAATTCTTATCTTATGCTGTATCTCTAAAAGACCAACTTCTTTAAGAAGAAGATTGTGAACCTCTCTAAGTCTTTCTATAGGGTCTATTATTTCAAGAATTTTTTGAGCTTCCTGAGATTTTAAATCAAGAATAGATGCTACTAAATCTGCAAGTTTTCCAGGTTCTTCAACAGACCTAATAATTTCTAAAAGGTCTGGAAGAATTTGTTTTCCTAAGGCGATAGCCTTATCAAGTAAATCCTTTATTGAGTGAATAAGAGCTTCAACTTCTATACTTTCTTCTACTGTTTCAGGTTCTTTAATAATCTCAACATTTACTTTGTATAAATCTCCCTCTTTTCTAAATTCCTTTATTTTTGCTCTTGCTACTCCCTGAACAAGAATTTTTATTCTATCATCTTCAAGTTTCATCATTTTTAAAATAGTAGCAACTGTTCCTATCTGATAAATATCATCTGCTCCTGGCTCTTCTATATCCTTATCTTTTTGTAAAGAAAGAAAAATATATCTATCTTTGTTTTCTATAGCTTCCTCTATAGCATTAATAGAAAAACTTCTTCCAACAAAAATAGGAAAAACCATATGGGGAAATATAACTAAATCTCTTATAGGAAGTAAAGGAAGCTCTTTGGGTATGGGGATTTCTATACTTTCTTCTTCAAATGGTGATTTTAGCATATTTACCTCCTGATTATTATTTTCATAGAACTTTTTAAATAAAACTCATTTTTAGCTTTTGGAATTTCTATAAATAAAACTCCATTTTGCAGATACGCTGTCGATTTTTCTATATTTAGAAACTCTTTAAAATATATTTTTCTTTGAAAAACTCCATAATGTCTTTCCATTACAATAAATTTTCCTTTTAGTGAACTTTTTTTAATTCCTTTTATTTCTATAGATTGTTCTGAAGCTAAAATTTCTAAATCTTCTGGAAAAACTCCAGGTAAATCAACAGCAATATAAAATTTTTCACTATCTTCCGTTATATCAACAGGAGGTTTTTGTATATTTATCATGGTTTCCCTCAATTATACCTTAATTTTTTTTAAAAACTCTTCAAAAGTTCTATTTTCTTTTATAAAGAGAAGCATTTTCTTATCTACTTCTGATAGATTTGCTGTATTTAATAAATCTGGCCTTTTCTTATATGTATTTTCAAGTTGTTTCCATCTTCTCCAAAAAGCAATTTTTTTATGGTCTCCTGAAGTAAGAATCTCAGGAACTTTCATTCCTCTATATTCAGCTGGTCTTGTATAGTTTGGATATCCTAAAAGACCATCATTAAATGAATCAGCTCTTAAACTATCTGTATCTCCAACAACGCCGGGAATAAGTCTTATAACAGCATCCATTATCACCAAAGCTGCTGGCTCTCCACCTGAAAGAATAAAATCTCCTATTGAAACTTCTTCATCAACTATTGTTTTTACTCTTTCATCAACTCCTTCATATCTTCCACAAATAATCATTATTTCCTTTTTTTCAGAAAGCTCCTTTGCAAAATTTTGGTCAAATCTTCTTCCCCAGGGCTCGGTAATAAGCACATAGGGATTATGTCCTTTTTCTTTTATATAGTCGTAAGCTTCAAATATAGGCTCAGGTTTTAAAAGCATCCCAGGGCCGCCGCCATAAACAACATCGTCTACTGTTTTATGTTTATCTTTTGAAAAATCTCTTAAATTCAAAGTCTCAATAGATACAAGGCCTTTTTGTATACCTCTTGAAACTATTCCTGTTTCTTTAAAACAATCAAAAAAATGAGGAAATATAGTTAACACGAAGAATCTCATTTTTTTCCTTTTAAGATTTTTCTTTAATGATAAAGTTGAAAATTAATAATAACAAAAAATATGTTAAAACAGTATCTATTACAAATTTTAAGTAGTAGTTTTTTAAATAAATCTAAATTCAAGTTTAGCAAATAAAAGCCTACAAATTTATAAAATTAAAAACTAAAAGATTTTAAGTATTGCAACAAAAATCGAAATGAATGAGAAAAATCAAATGTAATAAAAATTTTTAATTTAAACCTATCTGATTTTTAATGTAGATAAAGCTATAATTGCAAGAATTATAGATATTATCCACATTCTAACAACAATTTTTGGTTCTGGCATTCCTTTTAACTCAAAATGATGATGAAGGGGAGCTCTTTTAAAAAGTCTTTTTCCTCCTGTTATTTTAAAATAAGCAACCTGAAGAATAACAGAAAGAGTTTCTATTACAAAAATTCCTCCTACTATAGCAAGAATAATTTCCTGTTTTGTTATTATTGCAACTGTTCCAAGAACAGCTCCAATAGATAAAGCTCCTGCATCTCCCATAAACATTTCAGCAGGAAAAGAGTTAAACCATAAAAATCCAAGTCCTGCTCCAAGAAGAGCCATAAGAAAAACCATAAGCTCACCACTTCCAGCTATATAAGGAATATGAAGATATGAAGATAAAACAGCATGACCTGTTATATAAGCAAAAATTGCAAAAGCTGCAGCAGATATGAGGGAAGGTCCTATTGCAAGACCATCTAGTCCATCTGTTAGATTAACAGCATTTGAAGTTCCAACAATTATAAAAATCATAAATAGTATGTAAAAAATTCCCAAATCAAGTTGAACAGATTTTAAAAAAGGAAAATACAAATGTGTATCAAAACCTGGATAGTAATATAAAGCAAGAGAAACAACTGTAGCTACAAAAAGCTGGGCTAAAAACTTAGCTTTTGATGAAAGGCCTTTTTTTGTTTTGATTTTAATATAATCATCTAGTCCTCCAATTATAGCAAAAGAAACTAAAACAAAAAGAGTAATCCATACATAAAAATTATCAAGTCTGCACCATAAAAGAGAGGATATCAAAACAGAAATGACTATTAAAACTCCTCCCATTGTAGGAGTATGTTTTTTGGCTATATGAGTATCAGGAGTATACTCTCTTACATATCCACCTTTTTTATTTTGAAAAAGCTTTAATTTTCTTATTACATAAGGTCCTAATATAAGGGAAATTGCAAAAGATGTGATAAGAGCGTAAAAAGCTCTAAAAGTTATATATTTAAAAAGATTTATATCTAAAAGCTGATAAAAAATATGATACAGCATTTAAATATTTTCCCTGTTTACTGAAAATAATCTGTCCATTATAATAGCTGCAGCATTTCTAACAGAAAGGTGATTATACTCTCCAGGTCCTAAAATCGGCTCTAAAACATAATCACAGCTAGAAACTAACTCTTCAGGCATTCCCCATCCTGTCCCAAAAAGAAGAAGAAAAACATCTTCTTTCTTTTCTATTTCTTTTCTCATCTGAGAATAAGATACTGTTTGAGGATATTTTTTTGCTGAAGTTGCAATAAGTTTTGGCTTTTTGCCTGTATCCTTTTCTATCTTTTCTATAACTTCAGTTAAAGAGGAAGCAAGTTTTACTAGTTTTGCAGCTTCTGCTCTCCTTGGATTAAAAGAACTTCCAAATCCTTCCAGCCAGTATTTAATCTGTTCTGAAATCACAAATTGCTGTGCTTCTAAAGGTTGAACGATATAATATCCTCCAAGTTCATATGTTCTTGCAGGTCTGGCTATGTCGTGAAAATCCAAGGTTGTAAAAGATGTAACAACCCACTTTTTATCTTTATTAACAGCTGGATAGTGAACTACAGATATAAACACATGATTATTTTTCATTTATTTTCCTCTTGATATTTAACATACTTAACTGTTCCATCAGCAAAATGAATTTCTCTTGGAAAGAATTTTACTATAAGCTCAGATAAAGAAGCTTCTTTAACAAATTTATGGTCTGGGTTTTTTTTATCATAAACAAAAGAGACTTCATATTTTAATCTTTCATTTGGTTTTATTTTTGTTCCTCTAAAGAAATTAAGAGCTTTATTTATGTTTATATCTGTTTCCATAAGTTTTTTACCTTCTTTATTAAAAATAACAACCTTACCTTTTACAGCATAAAGAGGTTTTTTAAGTTTGTTTACAAACTCCATCTTTAGAATTATCTGGTCATTTCTTTTCCACAAACTTTCTTTTATAGAAGCTTTTTCGAACTTTTTTTTGAGAACCTTATAACTTATTATTTCTTCTGGTTTTTGAATTTGAACAACAGGATTTTCAATTTTTAAAGGAGGTTTTCTTTGAGAAAAAGAAAACCCTTTTTGTTCTGATAAAGACTGTTGAGAAGTATTTTTTTGTTCTAAAGATTGTATTCTTTTTTCAAGCTGATTTATTTTTTCTTCAAGTCTTTTTACTTTTTCTTCTAAAGTTTCAGCTTTAGAAAAATTAAAAAAAAGAAATAGAAGAAAAAAATTAAATAGATATTTCATTTTTTCTTCTCCAGCAGATTTTATTTAGCTGGATTTTCTTCTTTTTTATCTTCAGGAATTTGTATATCTACTGGTTGTTGAGTCTGCTGCTGAGAAGAAGGCACTACAGGTTGTTCAGGTAAATCAGATATAACAGTTGAGGACTTTATCATATGATGATGAATTAAAGATAAAGCTAAAACTAAAGCCATAAAAATACCACCAAGCCAATATGTAATTTTTGTTAAAACAGTTGAAGCTCCAGCTCCTAAAACAGCAGCGGCAGCCCCTGCTCCAAAAACGGCTCCAACTTCCGCCCCTTTCGTTTTTTGCATAAGAATAACAATAATAAGAAGAATAGCATCAATAACAAGAATAACAGAAAGGATTGTATATAAAAGTTCCATTTTTAAACCTCCATTACTTCTGTAATTATTTTATAAAATCTGTTTGGGTCTAAACTTGCACTTCCAACAAGAAAACCATCAATATTTGGCTCTTTTATTAAATCTCTAGCATTATTTTCATTCACACTTCCACCATATAAAATTCTCGTCTTCTCATCATTTCCTTTTGACATTTCATTTATAAGAGAACGGATAAACATATGAACTTCTTGTGCTTGTTCAGGTGTAGCATTAACTCCTGTTCCTATTGCCCAAACTGGCTCATATGCTATATCTATAAAAGCCATATCTTTTTCAACGCCAGCAAGCCCATTTCTTATCTGTTTTTCTACTACAGAAAGAGTTTTCCCTTGCTCTCTTTCTTCTAAAGTTTCTCCTACACATAAAATTGGTCTTAAACCATGCTCTATAGCTGAAATAACTTTTTTGTTAATAAGGTCATCTTTTTCTCCAAAAATATGTCTTCTTTCAGAATGACCAAGAATAACATATTCAACTTCAAGTTCTGTAAGCATTATAGGAGAAATTTCCCCTGTAAAAGCACCTTTATCCATGTAATACATATTTTGAGCACCTAGTTTTACATTATATTCTCCTTCTTTTTTTGCAGCATCAAGTTTTATAGATGCTGAAGACAAAGCTGTAAACGAAGGTGCAATCATAATGTCAATCTTCATTAAATCTTTTACTGCAGGTAAAAAAACTTCTAAGTATTCTAAAGTCTCACCAACTGTTTTATACATTTTCCAGTTAGCAGCAATAAGATAACTCATCATATATAAACCTCATACTAATATATTAAAATTTTTATTTTAACATAATCATATCAGTTATGAATTTGATAAAAACAATTAAGGAGTTATATATGATTAAAAAAATAGAAGATATATCTTTAAATCTTCTTAAAGGCTATAGATGGGAAATTTTTATAGAAGAAAAAGATATCTTAACAGCTTCATCTAAAGAGTTAAAACTAGATAAACTCAAAAAAGCAAAAGATATAGGATTTTCTGTTAGAGTTGAAAAAAATAGACATGTTGGATTTGCATATGGGACAGTTTTAAACGAAAAAGATGTAAAAGACATTATAGAAAAAGCCTTAGCCTTATCAGAAATATCCGATGAAAAAAATCTTCTTCTTCAAAAGCCTTTGGAAGCTGAGAAAGTAGAGTATTTTGATACATTTGCTGCAAAAGAGCTCCCAGATGAAGATAAAATATACAAAGCTATAGAAATAGAAGAAACAGCTTATAAAATAGACCAGAGAATAAAAAGTATAAGAGATGCAAATTTTTCTGAAACTGTTTTAGAAAAATATCTTTTAAACAGCGAAGGAGTTAAACTCTCACAAAAGGGAACTATTTATTCTGCACAAGTAGGAGTTTTAGCAGAAGATAAAGGAGACAGTCAGATTTCCTGGAATTTTACAGCAAGTCGTTTTTTTGGTGAGCTAGAAATAGAAGAAATGGTTAAAGAAGCTGTTTTTAATGCAGTTTCTTTACTTGGAGCTAGTCCTATCAAAACCCAGAAACTTCCTGTTTTATTTCCTCCTTATGCGATGACAGAAATACTAGCTCAGTTTTTCCCTATGTTTTCTGGAGATTCGCTAATAAAAGGAAAAACTCCTTTTTCCCAGTTAAAAAACAAAAATATATTCCCTGATAAATTGACGATTATAGACAATGGCTTGTTAAAAAAAGGTATAGGCACGTTTTCGTATGATGATGAAGGAACACCTTCTCAAGAAACGGTTATTGTAGAAGATGGTAGGTTTATAAATTTCCTTCATAATCTTTATACAGCAAACCTATCAAAAGAAAAACC
>JAADDV010000105.1 GCA_013153795.1 Aquificota bacterium
AAAAGTTTACTTTGTCTTTGTATTTTTTATACAGTTTATTTATCTGAGGAAGCTCTTTTCTACATGAAGAACAATGAATACCCCAAAAGATTAATACAGAAGGTTTTCCTTTTAAACTATCTCTTGTTATGATTTTTCCATCTTCACTTACTAAAGAAAAATCAGGAATTAGGTTTTTTCCATAAGAAATATTTAAAATAAGAAGAGAAATAATTAGAATAAGAGTTTTTTTGAGCATTTTCTTCCTCTCCATTTGATAGATGTAATAAAAATTATATTATCTCAATATGGGAATATATTTGTGAAATAGAGGGAAAACCCTCTCTTAATCTATGTCAATGATACAAAATAGATATAAAAACAGTTTTATAGAAAGGATTTTTTGTATTTTAAACAGGAGATAAAAATGGGAAAGGTTTATCTAGTTGGGGCAGGACCGGGAGACCCAGAATTACTAACTGTAAAAGCCTACAAACTTATTCAGAAAGCTGATGTTATCTTATACGATAGGCTAATAAATTCAGAAATTCTTTTTCTAGCTAAACCTACATGTGAACTTATCTATGTAGGAAAGGAAGATGGAAAACATATTTTAGAGCAAGATAAAATAAATTTTCTTTTATATGATTATGCTAAAAATAATGATATAGTTGTTCGCTTAAAGGGAGGAGACCCATTTGTTTTTGGTAGAGGAGGAGAAGAAGCTCAATTTTTAGCTGAAAAAGGTATACCCTTTGAAATAGTTCCTGGTATAACCTCTGCTATTTCTGTCCCTGCATATGCAGGAGTTCCTGTAACTCATAGAGGAATTGCTTCTTCTTTTGCAGTTATTACAGGACATGGGCACAAAGGACAGTTTCCTGATATAAACTGGGAAGCTTTAGCAGGTATTGATACTCTTGTTTTTCTTATGGGAGTAGCAAATAGACAAAAAATTGCTGAAAATCTTATTAAAGCAGGCAGAAATCCTGATGAACCAGTTATCTTTATAGAAAAAGGCACTACAAAAGAACAAAAATCTATAGTTTCCACTTTGAAAGAAGTAGCAGAAGGAAAAACAACTGTCTACTCTCCAGCTATTTTTCTTATTGGAAAGGTTGTAAATCTAAAAGATAAAACAAACTGGTTTGAAAAGTATTTAGAAGAAGTAGAAATATAAAATAATATTCAAGAGAGGAAAAAATGGAAGGATTATTAGAAATAGAAAAAGAGCTTTTAAAAGAACTTCAAGAAGGAATTCCAATAACAGAAAGGCCTTTCCTAGAAATAGGAAAAAAACTTGATATAGACGAGAAAGAAATAATAGATACAGTAAAAAAACTTAAAGAAGAAAAAATAATAAGACAGATTTCACCAATATATGATACAAAAGCTTTAGGATATGACAGCTCTTTAGTTGCATTTAAAACAGATAATATAGAAAAGACAGCAGAGTTTATAAATACCCACCCAGGAGTAAGCCATAACTATGAAAGGACAGATGAGTTTAATCTATGGTTTACTTTAGCTGTTCCTCCAGATAGCAAACTTGGACTTGAAAAAACAATTCAGGTTATGGCAGAGAAAACAAAAACAAAAGACTATGTTATTTTAAAAACAGAAAAACTTTTTAAAATAGGTGTAAAACTAACATTTTCAGATACAAAAGAAAAAGAAGAAATAAAAGAGAAAAAAGAAAAAATCCAATATTCTCTTTCTGAAAAAGATAAAGAAATCATAAAAATAACACAGGAAGACATCCCTTTAGTAGAGAAACCTTTTGAAGAGTATGCAAAAAAGCTGAATATTTCTGAAAAAGAGCTTATAGAAAAGCTAAACCTGTATAAAAAAGCTGGGATTATGAGAAGATTTGCAGCAATTCTCTTCCATAGGAAAGCTGGTTTTAGAGCAAACGGTATGACTGTCTGGAAAGTTCCAGAAGAAAAGGTTGAAGAAGTAGGTTATAAACTTGCCTCTTATAAAGCTGTGTCCCATTGCTATAAAAGAACAACAAATGAAAAATGGCAATATAATATTTTTGCTATGACTCACGCCCAATCTAAAGAGGAGTTGGAAGAGCTTGTAAAAGAAATGTCAAAAGAAACAGGTATTAAAGAGTATAAAATCCTTTACTCAACAAGAGAATTTAAGAAAAAAAGAATAAAATATTTCTCAGAAGATTTTTATAAGTGGGAAAAAAATCTTATTTAAGATGAAAATTTTATTAACTGGAAAACCTGGTATTGGGAAAACAACAGTAGTCAAAAAAGTAGCTCAAGCTTTAAAAGACAATGTTATAGGTTTCTGGACAGAAGATTTTAGAGATAAACATGGAAAAAGATTAGGATTCAAAGTAATCACAACAGAAGGAAAAGAGGCAATCCTTGCAAGTAAACTGTTTTTTGATGCGCCTTTTAAAGTAGGTTCTTACGGCGTTGATATAAAAGCCTTTGAAGATGTTGTTATACCTGTTTTAGAAAAAGCTTTAAAAGAAAACAAAATAGTAGTAATAGACGAAATAGGAAAGATGGAGCTTTTTTCAGAAAAATTTTTATCTCTTGTAAAAGAAATTTTCAATAAAAAAGATAAAATTCTTGCAACAGTCCCAATAAAAAATATTCATCCTTTTGTAAAAGAGCTTAAAGAAAGAAAAGATGTTCTCTTAATAGAAGTTTCCCTTTCAAATAGAAATCAATTACCTGAAAAAATCATACAACTTCTAAAAAATTAAGCTTATTTTAACTTCTCAAAATCATATAATATTTAAACCATTTTTTTCAGGAGTAGAGTATGGAAAAAAAGGTTTTTATATATGACACAACCTTAAGAGATGGAACACAAGCAGAAGGAGTTAGTGTTTCTGTTGAAGATAAGCTTAGAATAACAGAAAAACTTGATGATTTTGGTATCCACTATATAGAGGGAGGATGGCCAGGCTCTAATCCTAAAGATGATGAATATTTTAAAGAAGTAAAAAAGCTAAATCTGAAAAATGCAAAAATAGCGGCTTTTGGCTCAACAAGAAGAGCTTATCTAGAGGTAGAAGAAGACCCATTAATCCAAAATCTTATAAAAGCTGAAACTCCAGTTATTACCATATTTGGAAAATCCTGGGACTTACATGTAACCCAGGCATTAAAAACAACACTTGATAAAAATCTTGAAATGGTTTTTGACACTGTTCAGTTCTTAAAAAAGAATACAGATGAGGTTGTTTTTATAGGAGAACATTTCTTTGATGGTTATAAATCAAATCCAGATTATGCATATGCTGTTTTAAAAGCTGCTCAAGAAGCAGGGGCAGACTTTCTTGTTCTTGCTGATACAAATGGAGGAACACTTCCAAATGAAATAGAAAAAATAATAAAGGAAATAAAAGAAAGAGGAATAAGTAGTAAACTTGGTATCCATGCTCACAATGACAGTGATACAGCTGTATGGAACTCTATTGTTGCTGTTATGAACGGAGCTGTTCAGGTTCATGGAACAATAAATGGTTTTGGAGAAAGATGTGGAAATGCAAATCTTTGCTCTATAATACCAAATCTCACATTAAAACTAGGATATGAAACTATCCCTAAGGAAAATCTAAAGAGACTAAAAGAAATTTCAAACTTTGTTGCTGATATTGTAAACCTTCCTGTTCCTAAAAATATGCCTTATGTTGGGGACAGTGCATTTGCCCATAAAGGAGGCGTCCATGCATCAGCTGTTCTTAAAAATCCAAAACTTTATGAGCATATTAACCCTGAAGAAGTTGGAAACAGAAGAAAAATCCTTGTTTCTGACCTTGCAGGAAAATCAAACATCATCTACAAAGCTAAAGAGCTTGGAATAGAAATAGATGAAAAAGACCCAAGGATTACAGAGCTTGTTCAAGAGATTAAAAGACTTGAAAGTATTGGATACCACTTTGAAGCAGCAGAAGCATCTTTAGAGCTTTTAATAAGAAAACATCTTGGTCTTCTTAAAAAATATTTTGATTTAGATGCTTACAGAGTTCTAATAGCTAGAAGATATACAGACAAAGAACCAGTTTCTGAGGCAACAGTAAGAATAAAAATAGATAATCATTACGAACACACAGCATCTTTAGGATATGGTCCTGTGAATGCTTTAGATAGAGCTTTGAAAAAAGCCCTTGTTGAGATTTATCCATCTTTAGCAGAAGTTGAACTTATTGATTATAAGGTAAGAATCGTTAATGAAAGTGCAGGAACAGCTGCTAAAATAAGAGTTTTAATTGAATCTAAAGACAAAGAAAGAAAATGGGGAACTGTTGGAGTCTCTGATAATGTTATAGAAGCTTCATGGCAGGCAGTAGTAGACAGTTTTATTTATAAACTTGTTAAAGATGGAATATAAATAATCAAATTATCTTTTGGAGGTTAAATTTGGATTATAAAGAAAGACTAAAAGAGCTAATTAAAGAAAGAGCTTTAAAAGTTTCTGATAAACCTATCTTTAAACTTTCTTCTGGAAAACTAAGCACCTATTATATGGATTTGAGAACTATAACCCTTGACCCAGAAGGAGGTTTTATTATTGGAAATCTTATTTTTGATATGATTAAAGATAAAAATCCAGATGGAGTTGGTGGTTTAACATTAGGAGCAGACCCAATATCTTATGCTACATCTATGATTTCTTATATAAAGAAACAGCCAATAAAACCTTTTGTTGTAAGAAAAGAACCAAAAGGTCATGGAACAGGAAAACAAATGGAAGGAAATATAAAACCTGGGGAAAGAGTTTTCATTGTTGAAGATGTAGTCACTACAGCAGGCTCTTCTTTAAAAGCTGCTAAAGTTGCTAAAGATTTTGGTCTTGAGATATTAGGAATAATAGCAATTGTAGATAGGGAAGAAGGAGGAGAAGAAAATATAAAAAAGGAAGGGTTTGATTTTTATCCTGTTTTTAAAATTTCTGAGTTTTTAAACCAAAAATAAATTTAATATCTTTTTAAGGAGGAAAAAATGGAAATAGAAAAAGAATTACAAGAAATAAAAAAAGAATTAGAAGAAATTAAAAAAGAGCTTTTTATTATAAGAGAAGAAGCTATAAAAATAGAACATCTAGAAGAATATGCTCAATCTTCAAATTTTCCTGCTTTAATAGGCATAATACTTCTTCAGCTTTTAACTATTTTTCTTTTAGGTTGGATTATGTTTAAAGGAGGTTTTCTATTTTAAAACTAAAAGGAGGAAAATAGATGAATCCAGAAACGTGGTTTCCTATTGTTATTATAGCTATGGTTCTTTTTGCTTTTATTATTTTTGGAATTTTTGTTTATCTAGATAAAGGAGAATAATGTTTTTAAAAAGGTTTTATGCAATAACAGATAGAAAGCAGTTCTCAAAGCCTTTTGAAGAACAAATTAAATACATCCTTGATAAAGGAATTCGTATGTTTCAACTTAGAGAAAAAGATTTACCTTCTGATGAGTTATATTCTTTAGCTGAAAAAATGGCTGATTTATTATATGGTTATGATGCAATATTTATAATAAATGATAGAGTAGATATAGCCCTGCTAGTTGGAGCTAATGGTGTTCATCTTCCAGAAAAAAGTGTTCCTATTTCTTCAGTAAAACATAAGTTTCCAGACCTTATAGTTGGTAAATCATGTCATTCGGTAGAAGGAGCAATAGCAGCAGAAAAAGAAGGAGCAGATTATATAACTTTTTCTCCTATTTTTTCTTCTCCTGGAAAAGGAAAACCAGTTGGAATTGAAGCTTTAAAAGAAGTAGTTTCCAAAGTAAAAATACCTGTATATGCTTTAGGAGGAATAAAAGAGGAGAACATAGAAGAAGTTCTCCAGACAGGTGCCTATGGAATAGCAGGAATAAGACTTTTTTTAAAATAGTTTTATTCCTCTGAAATTTCTCCTGTTAGATACATATCTATAATCTTACAGAGAGTATGCTCCATAGTTAAATGAACTTCTTGTATACGAGCTGTGCTTTTATGTCTTACTATAAAAGCTTTGTCTACTATATCTTTTAATTTTCCTCCATCTTTTCCTAAAAGACCTACTGTAAAAATTCCTTTTTCTTTGGCAACTTCCACAGCTTTTATAACATTTTCAGAGTTTCCACTGGTTGATATACCTACTAAAATATCTCCTTTTTGGCCTAGAGCTTCAACTTGTCTTGAAAAGATATACTCAAATCCATAATCATTTCCTATAGCTGTTAAAGCAGATGTATCTGTTGTTAAAGCTATTGCTGGAAAGCCTTTTCTTTCCTTTTCAAATCTACCAACAATTTCTGCAGCAAAGTGTTGGCTATCAGCAGCTGAGCCACCATTTCCACAAATTAAAATCTTATACCCAGCTTTAAGTCTTTTTCCCATTAAAATACCTAAATTAACAATATCTTCACTATACTCTTGTGCAAACTCTTTTTTTAAAGATGCACTTTCTTCAAAAATATCTAAAACTAAATCAACCATAAAAACCCCTCCAGCTTTATATGTTTGATAGATTTTTATTATCGGTTGGAAAAAACTGAATTTGCATAAATTTGGTTGATTTTATCATAAAGGATTTCTATGTCCAAAAAAATTTTAACTTTTAAAAAGTTATTAATTATATTTATAATGTTTACCTCTAAAAAAGCTTGAGGTTTATATACTGTGGACGTCTGGTCTAGTATTGTCTCCTCGTTGTCCAAAAAGCTGGATAAGTCCACTTTGAAATTATTAAAAGGAGTAGATAAAGCTGAATATAAAAATGGATATTTATATATATCAACTCCTGACCCTATATATAAAGACTGGCTAGAAGGAAATCTTTTGGAAGAGATTATAGACACTGCTTCTAATTTATTTGGGAAAAATATTAAAGTAGAAATCCTTTCAGAAGAAGAAACAGAATTTTTTAAAGAAGAAAACTCTTTACAGGAAGTAGAAAAAACTCCTTATTCTTTGACAAACTTAAATCCTAAATATACTTTTAAAAATCTTGTAATAGGAAACTGTAATAAAATTGCTTATATGGCCTGTCGCTCTGTTGCAGAAAACTTAGGAAAAGTATATAATCCGCTTTTCATATATGGACATACAGGTTTAGGAAAAACTCATCTTTTACATGCTACAGCTCATGAGGTTTTAGCTAATAATCCAAAAGCTAATATAATTTATACTACAGCTGATACATTTATGTCAGAGCTCGTTTATTATCTTCAAAAAGGCTCTATTCTTTCTTTCAGAAAAAGATATAGAAATGTAGATTTACTTCTTATTGATGATGTTCAATTTTTACAAGGAAAAGAAAGAACTCAAATTGAGCTATACCATATTTTTAATGCCTTATACTTAATAGGAAAACAGGTTATTCTTTCTTCTGATACTCCTCCTAAAAATTTAAAGGGTTTACAGGAAAGATTAAAAGGAAGATTTATCAGTGGTTTGGTTGTTGAAGTTAAAAAACCAGACCTTGATACAAAACTTTCTATTATTAGAAAAAAAGCAAAAGAAATGAATATAAAAATTCCTCATGATGTTTCTTTGCTTTTAGCAAAAACAATAACTTCAAATATTAGGGAGCTAGAAGGGTCTTTAGGAAGACTAAAAGCCTACAGTGAAATGTTAGGTAGACCAATAACGTTGGAATTTGCAAGAGATACTCTAAAAGATATTTTGGAAATTCAAGAAATAGAAGAGCTTTCTTTAGAGAAAATCCAAAAAGAAGTTGCAAACTATTTTGCTATTAATATAAATGAGATAGTTGGAAACTCGAGAAAGAAAAAAGTTGTCGTAGCAAGACAGATAGCTATGTATCTTGCAAGAGTTTTAACAGATAAATCTTTAAATGAAATTTCAAAAGCCTTCAAGAAGAAAGACCATACAACTGTGTTAAATGCAATAGAAAAGATAGATAAAAACATGGAAAAAGATAGAAAACTTAAACTTACTGTAGAATTTTTAAAAGATAAACTTCTTACTCTTTAATAAAATCAAACTGACATCTATTAAGATTGTAATCTCTAGAAGACCATTTTATGCTGTTTACTCCATCTATTTCTTTAACAAAACCTTCTATAAAGCCCCACCCTGTCCAACATACAGCATGGGAAACAGGTTTTATATTATTTTCTTCTAAAATCTCAAAAAATACACAATCACATATAAAGGCTTTGTCTTTTTCTTTTATTATTTCTTTTGCAAATCCTAAATTGTTTAGAGCTGTGGATAAAACTTTTTCCCATTCTTCTTTAGGATATTCTTTCATTAATTTTTTAGCTAATTCTTTCCCTAGTTGTCTCATAACTGCAAAAGAACCTTTATCTCCTAAAAGTTTTTGAGTTTCTTCAGCAAATTTATAAACAAGTTTTCTTCCATCTTCTTTGTCTTCACAGTGTTGAAGAATAATTTTAACTGCTGTATGTTGGACA
>JAADDV010000039.1 GCA_013153795.1 Aquificota bacterium
ATTGCCTCCAAGATTGAAAAAGGACGTTTTCCTGCTTTAAAACTAGTTTTTTTGACGGCTGTTTTATCTATTTTTATAACAAATGATGTTGCTCTAATGGTTGTTGTGCCCATAACCCTTGCAACAAAAGTGGCTGACCTAGAGAAAGTGATTGTATTAGAGGCAATGGCTGCAAATGGAGGCTCATCTATAAGTCCTTTTGGAAATCCTCAAAATATATTTATTTATTTTCATTTTAATATTCACTTTTTAGACTTTATTAAGGAGATTTTTCCTCTTTTTCTGGTTTCTACTGCTTTAATAATACTTTTAACTCCTAAAAAATCTGTTTTTTCATCAATGGGCAAATATATTATCTTTGATAAAAAGACTTTTTTATATCTGGTATTTTTTGCTGTTTTTATCGCTGCGGTCTTAGGTTTTTTACCATTGTGGGTAGGATTTTTTATAATATTGCCTTTAATTTTTATAGACAGGCAACTTTTTAAAGTTGATTATTTTTTACTTGGGACTTTTTTCTTCTTTTTTGGCTTTACAGACAATATACATCACGTATTTAATATCCATTTTCATAAGCCTTCACAAGTGTTTTTATATTCTGCCTTTTTGAGCCAGGTTATAAGTAATGTTCCAGCTACTTTATTCCTTGCTGATTTTGTTCATCACTGGCAAGCTCTTTTATGGGGTGTTTCTGTAGGTGGTTTTGGCAACCTTATAGGTTCTCTGGCCAATTTAATAGCTTATAAACTTTATGTAAAAGAAAAGGGAAACTCTCTAAAGTTCTTTCTTACTTTCCATATCATCGGTTATATTTTTTTCATAGCTGGGATAGTTTTGTTTTTTTTGATTTATATCTGTTAAAGGTTTTAGCTATTTAAGCCTAATTTTGACTTATACTTAATAAATATAGTTTAGCTGTTAAGGTAAACCATGCCCAAAATTACAAAACAGGTTTTAAATAGAGTAGAAGGAGAAATACATCTAAAGCTCATTTGGGAAAATGGAGTTATAAAAGATGTCTTTATAATAGCTCCAAATTTTAGAGGGTTTGAGTTTATACTAGAGGGAAAACCTCCTTTAGATGCTCTTGTTATAAATCCAAGGATATGTGGAATTTGTGGACATGCCCATCTGATAGCAACTTCACGAACTCTTGAAGCTGTTTATGAAAATATTGGATACAAATTAGAAATATCAAAAAAAGCAGAATATATAAGAGATATAACCCTTGCTTCAGAGATTATTCAGAACCATCTAAGATGGTTTTATATGTTTGTCCTTCCAGACTTTTTGAAACTTGATAAAAATCCAAAACTTAGAAAATACCAGCCGATTAAAGGTATTCAGTGGCAAAAGGGAGTAGAAGCAAGCTCAAAAATTGTTAAAATCATAGCTTTATTTGGTGGCCAGTGGCCTCATACTTCTTATTCTGTTGTTGGAGGGGTAGTTAGTGACCCTACAACGTTTGAAATAGTTGAAGCTCAAGCAATAGTAGATAGTATTTTATCTTTTTATGAAAAAAATATTATTGGAATGTCAGCAGAAGATTATCTGACAATAAAAACAGATGAAGAATTTCTTAAAAAATCTAAACAATCAGATTTAAAAACTTTATTAAAATTAGCTTTTAAATATAATCTTCATAAACTTGGAAAAGCGTATCATAGATTTTTAACTGTATGTGATATAGACCCATCTGTATCAAAGGGAGCAACAAAAAGAAAAAGAAAAGATTTTGATATAAAAAAAGTAAAAGAAGTTGATAGCTATTCATTTTTAACAGAAAAAGGTTTTTCTTTTGATGAAAAACGTTATTCATGGGCAAAAGCTGTCAGATATGAAGGACTTGCGTATGAAACATCTCCTTTAGCAAGGAGAATAAATAATAATGATGAGCTTTTTATGAATCTTTTGAAAAAATATAAGGATAGTTATATAGTCCGTGTATGGGCAAGAGTAGATGAGATACTAAAAATGCTTCTTCTTATAAAAAAAAGACTTAAAGAAATAGATTTGAAACAGCCTTCATGGATAAAGCCTCCTGTTGAAATAAAAAATATACAAGGAGAAGCTTATGGATTTTGTGAAGCTGCAAGAGGCTCTCTTATACATCAAGTAAAAATAAAAGAAGGAAAAATCTCAAAATACAATATCATAACTCCTTCTACATGGAATTTAGGTCCTAGATGTGAAAGATATCTTTCTCCTGCTGAAAAAGCTATAAAAGGTTTAAAAAGTGAGCTTTTAGCTCAGATTGTTTTAAGAAGTTTTGATGTTTGTTCTGTTTGCACAACTCATTAAGTTGTTTCTAATCTATTGTTAACCTTTATTAATAAGGATAAGCTCATTTCACAGAAAATTCCCACATATACCTTGATATTAATATTAGAATATTTGCGCTGTATGGATTATTAAATATTTTATGAATGAAACTTAAAATTTGTAAATTGAATAAGGCTAGAAGGTAAAAAAGTTTAATAATAAAAAAGTTCAAACTGTAGAAAAAAATGAATATCAAAGTTGAAAAAGTTAATAGTATTTAAAATACTTATTTGACACAATAAGGTTTTATATATAAGCTTAATTTAACTTAAAATATTAAAAACCTAAGGAGGTCAGTCCCATGAAAAAAGTAATCCTTTCTGCGGTTCTCGGTGTAGCAGTTATGGCAACTGGTGCACTTGCTGGAAATGGAGAGCAATTATTTAAATCAAAAGGATGTGCTGCATGTCACCAAGCTACAGTTGACACTGTAGGACCTTCTCTCAAGAAAATTGCTCAAGCTTACGCAGGAAAAGAAGCTGATTTAATAAAATTCCTCAAAGGTGAACACAAAGCTATTGTAGACCCTGCTAAGTTTGCAATTATGCAGCCTCAGTTAAATGCTACAAAATCTTTATCTGATGAAGAGTTAAAAGCTTTAGCAGAATACATTCTTTCTTTCAAGTAAAATTAATGCCCCGAAAGGGGCATTTTTAAAACATTTAAATATTTTTTTCTTTATTTAAAACTTTTAAAGCTTTTTGTAACTCTGGATTTGCAACAGCACATTCTTCTAAAGAAACACCTGTTAAAGAACAATCTAAAGCAATTCTTACTGCTTCTATTCCAGCAGAAACTCCATCTGGATGTTTATATATACTTCCGCAAATACCAAAAACAGTTTGATTTCCAAAATCTTTAAAAGCTGTATGAATATTTAAAGGAGATATTCTTCCTACAGGTGCAGGGAAAGAAGGATTAATATGTTCTAAGTCTTTACGAAGGTTTTCAGCTGTTTCTAGTGCATCAGTATGCTCTATTGGAGATTTTCCATAAGGAGAAGGATACATAACAATATCTGCACCAGCAAGTCTCATAAGCTTTCCAAAAAATACAGGAGTTCTTATTCCTAGATGATTTGTTTTAAAAATTGTCCCAGAAAAAGAAGGATGAGCGATAAAAAACGCATCAACTTCTTCTGATAGTCTTTGAAGAATATCAAATCCATAAGGAAGAGCATTTATTAAAAACCCTTTAGCTCCAGCTTCTACTCCTCTTTTTGCTTTTTGGATAAGCTCATCAACTCTTCCTGTTAAGTGGGGAATATAAAGAGTTTTTCTTCCTGTTATCTTTTCTGCTTCCTCTGCTTTTTTTACACAGGCTTCTATCCTTTTTTCAAAAGGAGCTAAAGAATCATCAAAAAATATTTCATCATCTTTTACTATATCTGCTTCTCCTACAGCATGTTTATAAAACTCATTAGCAAACTCTTCAGTTGTTAAACCAACACAAGGTTTTAAAACAGTCATTAATAAAGGCTCATGATGAATACCAACAATTTCTCTTATTCCATTTATTCCATATCTTGGTCCTTTAAAATGGTCTAAAAATGCAGGGTGAAAATCTATATCAACAACTTTTATATCTTCTGTAAAAGATATTTTTCCATAGATAATAGAAAGAATAGATGGAATTGTGTGTTCAAATAAAATAACAGGAAAACCTATTTTTATAAGTGTTTTAAAACGTTTTCCTTCTTTGTAAGAAAATACATCTAAGACTTTTCCTTCATATTTTTCTAACTCTTTTATTTTTTCAGGGGGAAGGTCTCCAGTTCCCCCTATTGAAAGAGATATAGCTATTTCTTTTGCTTTTTCTTCTGGATTTATTTCTTCTTTTGTTGTTAGCAAATATGTAACTTCAATATAATTCATCAGTTTACCTCTTTATTTCTTTTATAACCTCATACATTTCTACAGAAACTCTACCAGCAAACCACTCTTTCGGAGGAAGATTTTCATGAGATTTTCTAAAAGCTTCACTTTGGGTATATTTCATAAAAGCTTCCACACTTTCCCAGTATGTTTCTATTATGAATACATTATTTTGATTTCCTGGAGGAAATTCTTTTGGCTCAAGAAGATTCATCTTTATAAATCCTTCTTGCTCAGCTAGACCCTTTTCTCCAAATTTTTCTTTTGCATACTTTGCAAAATCTTCCTTATGCTCTGGATTAATAGGAAATTTTGTAAAAACTACAATCATTTACCTAACCTCCTTTAGTTTGTTTTTATTCCACTTAATCTTAAAAGAGCATCTACATCTGGCTTTCTTCCTGCAAAAGCTTTAAACAGCTCCATTGCAGGTTTGCTACCACCTTTTGTCAATATTTCTTCGTAAAAACTTTCTGCAACATCATCATTATATATACCATTATCAACAAACATAAAATATGCGTCTGCTGATAAAACTTCTGCCCATTTGTAGCTGTAGTATCCTGCAGCGTATCCTCCTGCAAATATATGGCTGAAAGACCATTGAAACTTGTTGTAAGGAGGAGGTTTTATAACAGAAACTTCTTCCCTTACTTTATCTAAAATCTTTTGAACTTCCTCAGCTGTATATTTGTCAAGATGTATAAGCATATCAAAAAGTCCAAATTCAAGCTGTCTTACCATAGCTAAAGCAGATAAAAAGTTTCTTGCCTTTTTCAGTCTTTCTATCATTTCATCAGGCATTACCTGACCTGTTTTGTAGTGTTTTGCAAAGGTTTTTAAAACAGATGGTTCATAAGCAAACTGCTCTAAAAACTGGGAAGGGAACTCTACTGCGTCCCACTCAACACCAGCTATCCCACTTACAAAAGGCTCTTTTACCTTGCTTAGTAGATGATGAAGAGCATGTCCCATTTCATGGAAAAGAGTTTCTACATCATAAGGTCTTAAAAGGGAAGGGGTTTTTTCTGTTGCTGGAGAAAAGTTTGCAACTATATATGCAACAGGAGGGACAATGTTTCCTTCTAAATCCTCATGATACGGAACCCATTCATCCATCCATGCTCCATCTCTTTTTCCTTCCCTTGCCTCTAAGTCCATGTATATTCTTCCAATGAGTTCTCCTTTTCTGTATATATGGTAAACATTTACAGAAGGATGCCACACTGGAACATCAACTTTTTCAAATTCTAGCTTAAAAAGTTTGTTTAAGAAAGAAAATAAACCTTCTATAACCTGATTTTTTTCAAAATAAGGCTTATACTCCTCATCATTCACATTGTATTTTGCTTTTTTCATTTTCTCTGCATAGTAAGAAAAATCATAAGCCTGAATGTTATCCTCAAAACCTAAACTTTTTGCAAACTGATTAAGCTCCTCATACTCTTTCTCAGCTTGAGGTTTACTTTTCTTTGCAAGCTCTCTTAAAAAGTTTATAACCTCTTCTGGAGATTGAGCCATTTTTGTAGCAAGAGAAAGCTCTGCGTAGTTTTTGAAACCAAGAAGATTTGCTTTTTCGTGCCTTAATGAAAGAATCTCTTCTAGTATTTTGTCATTTTCTGGCGCTCTTGTTACATATGCTTTATAAAGTTCTTCTCTTTTTTCTCTGTTAGGAGAATATGTCATAAAAGCTATATAAGAAGGTTGATGGAGAGTGAATCTATACACAGTCTTTCCATCTTTTTCTACTTTTGCTGCTTCTAAATCTGTCTCAGGAAGCTCTTTCACATCTTCAAAATTTTCAACAATCATCTCATAGCTATCTGTAGCATTTAAAAGGTTTTGGGCAAACTGATTTTGAAGTTGAGAAAGTTTTATGTTTATTTCTTTTACTCTGTTTCTTTTTTCTTCAGGAAGAGAAACCCCAGAAAGCTCAAAATCTCTTATTGCATCTTCTAAAACCTTTTTTTCTTCCTGGGAAAGATTATCTTTTTCTTTTTCATATATCTCTTTAAAAGCTTTATAGAGTCTTTCATCTTGCCCAAGATTTGTATAATACTCTGTAATGACAGGAAGGAGAGAGGAGTAAACCTCTTGTGTTTTTTGGGAGTTTTTTACATAGTTAAGATGAGATATTGGCGAATATAAAAGACCTAGTTTTACATGTATAAGCTGATAAGGTTTAACAAAATTTTTATAAGTTTTATTCTCTATTTTAAGAAGCTCTTCTATTGTTTTCTTATTTTCCTCTATCTGATTCAAAACCTCTTCTTTTAGCTGGTCAAGATTTTCATCTGAATATGTAAACTCTGGAAAAACAGCTTTTACCATAAACACCTCCTTAGAGATAGATTAATAGAAAAACTTTTCTATTTTAAAGCAATTTTCCTACTTGTTTTGAGTTTATCTAGCTAAAAATTTAATATAAATAATAAAGAGTATAGTTATTTTAGTTTCAATTTATGTGCTTTACCAACAACCTCAAGAAAATGTTTGTATCCTTTTCTTTCTAAATGTTTTTCTAGACCTTCAATAACCTTCAGTGGAGCGTAGGGGTCATAAAAATTTGCTGTTCCTATCTGAACAGCAACTGCCCCTGCAAGGATATGCTGAAGAGCATCTTCTGCTGTTGTTATTCCACCAACACCTATTATAGGGACTGAAGCTCCATACTTTTCATAAACCTGATAAATCATCCTGACAGCTATAGGGAGAATAGCAGGACCAGAAAGACCTCCTGTTTTCATAGCCAAAATAGGCTCTTCCTTCTCTACATCTATAGCCATACCTAAAAGAGTATTTATAAGAACAAGTCCGTCAGCTTTTGCTTCAACACAAGCTGTAGCTGTATCAAGTATATTTGTGATATTTGGACTTAGTTTTACAAGAAGAGGTTTTGATGTTATCTGTTTTAGTTTTGATACAAGGCTATACAGCGTATCAGGGTCAGAACCAAAAGCTATACCTCCTTTTTTAACATTAGGACAAGATACGTTCAGTTCCAAGGCGTGGACACCATCTGTTTTATCTAAAAACTCAGCAACCTTTAGATATTCCTCTTCATCTTCTCCAAAGACATTAGCAATAATAACTGTGTCATACTCCCTTAGTTTTGGAAGTATATTTTTAGCAAAATACTCAACACCAGGATTTTGAAGACCTATACTGTTTAGCATACCACAAGGAGTTTCAACAATTCTTTGTGGCGGATTCCCAGCTCTAGGCTTATATGAAAGACCTTTTACAACAACAGCACCAAGTTTTGATATATCATACAGATTTTCTGCCACTTCAAGACCATATGAAAAACACCCAGAAGCAGTCCAGACAGGATTTTTAAACTTTATACCAAATAGTTCAAAAGAAAGAGAAGTATCTAAATTTTTTACCTGTTTCATTTTCTCTCCTTTTTTATTTTCCATTGCAGGATTTATTATAAAATAATTGATAAATAGTCTTTTATAAGGAGTTTTAAATGAAAGATGAGAAAGACCTTATGAAAAACCCTTTTATGTCAAATATGAAATTTTTAGAGCAAGCTAAAGAAGAAACAGAGTTTGAAAGAATTATAAAAATTCTTCTTGTTCCTGCAAAATGTGGGATATATATATCTCGTTATAACTTAAGAGATATGGGAAGAGCAATAGGTGTAGATATTCCTATAAAGGATAGGAAACTTATGCTAAAAGACCTTTTTATATATGCAAAACAATTAAATAAAATGAAAGAATTTTTAGACATAATTATTGATTTTATCAACTATAGAATAGACCAGTATAAATGGTTGGAAGAAAACTATCCTCGCTCTAAGACAATTACTCAAAGATGGATAAAAAAAGCTCAATCTCTTAAACAATTTATAGAAAATATGAAAAAAGAAGTAGATATATATAAACATCTTTAAATTAAGGAGCTAGTAGCTCCTTGCTAAACTTTTTTACCAACATATTCTCCAAGGACTTCTTCAAACCATGCAATAGCTTCTTCTCTGCTATTAAAAACCTGACTATAAAAAACATTATTATGAGGACTTATTGTATAAAAAGCCCATTTGTAAACTTCATCATATAAATCTGTTGTTGGCTCTTGAAGCTCTATAGCTAAAATATTATTAAGATTTATATAC
>JAADDV010000121.1 GCA_013153795.1 Aquificota bacterium
ATGTGATTTTTAAAGCATGTATAGATAATTATGTGATTTCTAATTCATTTATTTCCTTTAATAAATCTTTTAAATTTCGATACACAAAAAACACGATAATGAAAATAACTGTTGATAAACTAAGCTCCGCATTACGTAATAAATCTATTATCTCCTGTTCTGTCATTTTTTTGTTAAAAGAAGAATTATTACTCCTAATATAATAGCGTAAGCTAACAGTTTTTTGAATGGTTCAAGCGGATCTTCAAGTATCACAGGAATATCAATTGAATAATCGGCAACGTATTTGTCAATCTTGTCAAAAATAGTCTCTTGTTCTTTCACATAATTATCTATACATGCTTTAAAAATCACATCATTCCCGTTACCTTTTCTATAACATTCAACAAGTATTTCATGCGGTATTTCAACGTATCTCATTGATAACTCCCTCTATCCTAAAATCCATGAACCTTGTGCTAATTCTGAATAATTAATAATACTATGTGAGCTAGGATTAATTATTATTTCTCTATACTTAGTAGATGGAGACACTTTTGTGAATTTTATATTTATTTCTTTTAAGCAGATTGCGGGATTAAATGTAAAAATAAATACATTATTACTTGGAGCTTCAATTTCTGTTTTTAGATTGGTGCTATCAGTTATAGTTAATTTAATATCTTCATCTGTTGAGCTATTCCAATCTCCTATACTTTTTATGGAAACTCTTAGGAATTTCGTATCTAAAGCGGTAACTTGTATAGTATGTTCTGTCTCATTTGTTATGATTATCATCTTTTACCTCTACCTCACACCTTTTTTATCCATTTATAATACGCCTTCAGTTTTTTTGTTGTAGAATTATATATATATCTGCACTTATGTGCATACTGCACTTGTAATGTAGCATTATATATACATCTATTTCTTTCATTTTTATCTTTTATTTTTTTACATCTATCTACCAACCTTTTTAATTTTAATGCGTTACCGCTACCCATACACCATGCGTCCATCACATATTCAGGGTTTGAGTTTATACGTCTTATTTCTCTAAGTAATTTCAGCGCGCAATTGGCTTGGTAGCATAAATCATTTTTAAATCTATTATCATCGTAACATCCTACACCTCTTCTGGTGCTTCTTATTATCTGCCAGTATCCAAATGCGGATGATCCTTCAGCGTTCGGCACGTTTTTGAAGTTGCTTTCAGTCTCAGCGATCGCCATGAGGAGAGCTATTTCCTCACGTGAAGCACCTAACCGTTTTAAGCAAGTTATTATGCTGTTTGGATCATTATGCCTTAATTTTATCTGATTTTCCTGACTAGCCTTTGCTGGTTTAAATAGTTCGTTTAAATCCTCAAAATCCTTTAAGGCTTTTTCAAATATAGACTGTAATTTTTTTTCTATATCCTCATTTCTTTCTATTTTATTTTTATATATCAGATATACACCACCAGCTATAATAAGTAAACCTATTATTTTTTTATCCATTCCTTATTCCTCATCTATCTTTTTTCAACAGTAAAAAGATGCTAACAAGTGCTGAAACTATAATTATTTCCTTTTCATGTTTTTTTAACCATTCCCATAAACTTTTAAAGTCCTTTATGTATTCTATGTTATCTTGCCTTTTTTCTTTTGGGACGCTGTTATATAGTAACTGCCTATCCTGCAACGTAGTAAACAATCTGTTCCTGTAGGGATCGCAAGCTAGACCTATTATTTGACCTTTTACTCCGAATTCCACTTCCTTTTTCCATTCTTTTGTTGTTCCTTTCTTTCTATGTCCACGTCCCCACCATTCAATCGGGTCTTTCTTTCCTGAGAATACGTCCTTTAAAAAATTTCGAAATTTTTTGTTTTCCTCTAATATTGCTTTTTTTCTTTCCTTCCAGCCCATCACTCACCTATTTTATTTCAGGATCAATAATAACAACATTCCTATTGCAATGAAAAGAATAGGCTTTTCATTGAATGCATTTTTTAAATCGTTAAAAAAGCTTCTTTTTTGCGGACGTGCTATTTGTGGCTGTTGTCTTGTTTGTTGCCATGTTGGTCTTGGTTCAATATAGTCAATTCCACGCCCTGTTGGGTCTGTAGTAGAAGTAGACATGTAAGATAAAGCAGGGTCTAAATTCATATCATAAAGTCCCATCTTTTGAGCCAAACCTACATTCATAAGCTCCCTGTTTCCGCTATATGCCCCGAGAAGCATCATTGCTGTATATTTGTTCCTGTTAAGTAATTTCACTGGTGCTTGCACTATTTTATTTACTGTCTTGCTGATTGTTTTTGTTATGCCGCCCGTGGCTCTCTTTATCGCTTTTCCGATGTTAATTTTAGGTAATTTTATTTTTATCTTTGGAAGCTTTATCTTGAACCCAAAACCCATTTTTTACCTCTTATTTCTTTTTTGATAGTGCAATTACAAGTAGTATTCCGCCGCCTATTAAAATGAAAGGTAAATAGTTTACCTGAGGGGACGTTGGCGGCGGTGTATATTGCGGCTGAGGTTCTGGTGGAAGTGCCGCATCTCGAAACTGAGGGGCATATTTATTAAGTATCTTCAATCTTTCTTTTGTAAGGAATATATCTGTATAACCTTCCGCCAATCTCTCAAATGCTTCCTGAGTAGCAATTCCTATTCTTTCCCAAAAGCTAGCCATGTTAAACCCCTTCTTATTGTTTTAACTCATCAGCGATAGATAGCAACTCACTGTATATAACTTCTAAATTTGACTGCCAAGCCATTGTAAGTTCAGCCTTAAGATCAATGAACCCAAATGTTTTAAAACTGTCTGATAATTTCCCTCTTGGTATAAAGTTTATAAAACGCAATGCTGATATGCTAGCTCTATTATCTGGATCTATATAGTATCTACTTTCTATTTTTGCTAATTGATCGTCTATATCTTTGTATACAATGTTTGACCTTTTAACCCTTATTCTTTTTATATTGTCTTGGTATGCACTTTCATTGTCTGTAGATCTGAAGGTTAACCAAGTGTATATCTTGTCATATTGCAGATCTACTTCAGATACTCCCGTCGTCAGACTACCCTTATTTTCTTTAAACATTTTCAAAATCCCAAATTTACTGTAATCCAAAGGTCTTTTGTATTCTACTTGCATTATTTCCACAGTAGCAGAATTAATTGTAAACGTTCCTGTAGCTGTTGATTTTGTCACAGAACCATTAAATTGATACTCCAACCTTAAATCAGAGTATAAATCTGCTGGTAATATTAAATCAGTTTGATTATATGCCCAAATTGGACTTGTAAATGATATGGGAACAAAAATAGAAGAGGTATAATCTCCGTCCGCAATATTAAAAGAAGTATATATATGTCTTCCTTTAAATAATTCCTGTTCAATAATGTCTACCAACGATAAATTTATTATTTCTTTGTTCCCATTGGCAACCAAGCGAACAGAATTCATTAAATTTGCAATATGGAAAGGTCTTATTTGAGACCAGTCAAGCCCACTGTTTGTGTGATTTACAGTTATTCTTATCCCTACTATTGTCGTTGGATCTCTTCTTAAAAGCGGCACGCTATCTTGTTTACCAATATTTGCCTGTTGAGAATATATCCAATTTTCCATAAATACTCTATTTCCCATCACATACACCCCTAATCTTTTATTCTTGCCACTGGGATTAAAGGTTCTATTACCATTGAATATGCAATAATACCCACAAAAATTCCTAACACACATGAAGGAAGCATTTTTGTATCTATCATAGTTATTTTACCTCCTTGATATTTAAGAAGTCTAAAACAAGTATAGCTAGAATAGTTGCTACTGCCGATGTTACTACTTTCGTTGTGTTTATATTCATTCTATCACTCCTATGCAAAAATTATGCCAATCATTAATTTAACAAAAAAAATTTAAATAAGCAAGAAAAAACTATTTAATTCTCTTTACTTTCTGTTTCATTTTCTTCCTTTTCTGTTTTATTTTTTGCTTTTTCTGTTTCATTTTTGTTTTCTTTGTCTTTCTTTTCCTTTTCTTTGTCTTTTACGTCCTTTATTTTCTTTATTTTCCCTATCTCTTTTTGTTCCTCTTCCTTTTCAAGCTCACCTTGTGCGTCTTTGCTCAACATATATAGACCACCCGCCAAAATTAAAAGCATTATCAAGTTCATTTTTTACCCCTCAAAATATTTTTTCAAACAATCCTCGAGATTTTCAAAGTTTACTTCTATTCGATAAATTCCATCCAGATTAAAATCCTTTACTTTTAAAAACTCAAATTTATTCAGTTTTCTAACGATTTTTTCAGCTTCTGAATTTATTTCTTTTATCCTTTTCAGGTCATTCAATTCTCTGTGCTTAAATAAATTTAGTTCGTCGGTTTGGGACACAACCAACTTGCTGATATTCGCCGTTCTCTTTGCTGTATAGAGAATATCAACATTGTAGTTACGTGAAAATCTGAACAAAAAATCCATATTTCTGTCGAATTTTATCATGTCAAGCTCATCGATAGCAATTATATCGACAACACCTTCTTTCACGTCCCTTTTTATTAATTGTCCTAATACATCTATATCATCTTCGAAATTTTCTGAAATCTCCTTGTAGTAGTTGTATTCAGAATAAATATAATCAAAAGGAAAAAAAACTTTAACTCGCTTTCCCCTCAGTATTTCTCTGCAAAGTAAAAGTTTTAGAAGGGTTGTCTTCCCTTCTCCTTTTGTTCCAAGGTTGCCTATTATTTTGTTCTCTCCTTTACTGCTACCTATCACTTCTCACCCTTTACTTTTTTCACTATTTCTTTTATCCCGAAAACGATTTTTTCCCTCAACCCAATATTATTCTTTAGAGCCAGTCCGAGAATTTGAACATTCAATAAAAGAAAAGACAACTCACATGATACTTCAATATTTCTCTTTTGCATTATACAACTTAAATCTTTGATCAACAGTTTTTCTACATCTTGAGGTATATCTATCCCGAGTTGCTTATAGAGGATTTTCATTTGTTGCACAAGCAATGTCGCCTGCAATCTTATTTCGGCTTCTTTTTCTTTTTTTGTTTTTTTGCTACTAGATGTTTTTACTGGTTTACTTTCTTTTTCTTTTTTTTCTTTTTTAAAGTCGCTTTCGTTCATTTTTATTTCCTCTATTATCTCTTCTCTTTTCTCTTCTCTTTTCTCTTCCATTTTTTACTCCTTCAACATTTTTTTAATTTCTTTTATTTTACGTCTTATGTTCCTTCCGATCAACATCCTTAGCCAAAGATTTACATTTTCATTTCCAAGTTTTTTCAAATTTCTCCTTTCGTTTATCTGAAGTATTTGATCCTTCCTATATGTTTGAAATTTTTCATACAGTTTTGTTTTTTTCTGTTCCTTTCCATCTACTGAACGCACCATATACGCCCCATACCCGAGAACCTGTCCATACCCGACAATCATCCTATATTCCAGTCCGAGAATTTCAAACAACCTTTCAATGAATTCTCTTCCTTCCCATCCATGAATGATACATCCATCCGTATTCACGTAGAGCAATCGATCACCGAATTTTTTCCAGATGAGAGTGAATATTCCATCGAGTATGTAGTTGAGTGCCGCATACAACCCCACGTTTCGAATTCTCTTTTCTTTTTTTATGATTTGTCCGTTTTCAATCAGATCGAATTCCGTTTTCGCAAGTATACCGATGATTGAATTTCTCGCAAGTTTCCATTCTGCTATTTCGTCTTTTTCATATCCTCTTTTCCTACCTCTCTCAAACACAAATTCAGCTTCATTGCTACTACGCCAGAAATACACGTCGAACCCAACACGATTTGCCAACTGCCAGTATGCAGATTTTATGTCGAGATATATGAGATCAAATTCTCGGAAGCGGTTACCGATCGTCAACCAGTCCGCTACCCATTTCGAATTATAGTAGATCGGTTGCGTGTTTTTGTGTAGAAATTGCTTTTCTCTTTCTACTGTTGAGTATATACGTCCTTTGATATTGTGCCTTTTCAAAAACTGCATTGCCATTTCGCCCGCCGTGAGACCATTATCCAAAACACTATCCTTGTCTATATACACAAACTTATTTATGAAATCTTTTACAAAGTTGCTTCCTCTCACTCCCCTTTTTATTTTTTTACTTATTTCTACCAGCTCGAGAAAATCAACCAATTCACGTTTATATCCATCAGTTTGAAGTATGTTTATTTCACTTACCTTTTTTTGTTTTTTCTCATGTGTATCTGTTTCAGCTTCTATCCACCAAACGAACACCTCACTATCTTCCGTTCCATCACATTCCACGATCTCCCCAGTTTCCAAATCCAAACAATACCCTTTGCTTACTGTTTGATCAACGGCATGTATGCCGAGTTCAGTTTGCACGAAAAGAAAATCTTCCGAGGAAAGAGAAGGAAGCTCTTTTTTGATCGGTAGAGAAATTTCTTTTTTTGAAAAAACGTAGATCTTTTTTCTATTCAAGATCTCATCAGATAGCTTTTGAATTTCCTGAAATTCTATTTCAAACTCCTCTTCCTTTTTTAGATCTGAAACAAAATCAAAAAGATTTTTCAAACTCATTTTTCCCTCTCCTTTTTTTTATGAATATAGGCGAAAAAAAACTATCCCTGTTTTGGCTTCCAAGTATACGTCCAAAAACAAACCTGAAACGTTTTGGATTATGTCAAAAAATTGATGAGCAGTTGCCTTTCTGAGTTTATTGTTGTTGTCGTTATCATCCAGCTTACTTATATCTACTTCGTATACACATTCTAGATCTTGAAGATATACATCAGTTTTTTTGTCAATATACATTTCCAAAAATTCAAGCACATCAAACAAACCTAGTGCTTCCATACCTTCCCAGAATATTTGAATTAGATCGCAATCCTGCTTTCCAAGCCAAAGCACCTGACAGCGATCCATGTCGTAGAGGATCGAAAGAAGCTCCAGTTTTCTCTGTTTTTCTTTTTTCTTTGTTCTTTTCCATTCGAAACTTTTGAATTCCCAAAGACCCTTTTTTTGCAGACAGTATGTGATTTTCCCGATTGCCTCGAGATATTCCTCTTTTTCACGTGAGCGGCGTAGACCTCTTGCAAGAAAAGAAAAGAATTGTTTCGTTGCTCCGAGAAGACGGGACCACGTTGGGGTCCCAAAAAAATAGATAGCATACTTTTTGAAGTCCATCTTAGCACCTCTCCCAAAAAAATTGTTTCGATTTTTATTTTATTGCTTTTTCGAAGAAAGAAAAAAAAAGAAAGGGAGAGGTGCTTTATATGGTTATATGTTCATCTCCCGCTGAAATTTCTATTACCTCGTCCTGCCAATGAGCTTCCAACCATTCAAGAGCCTCTCTCAATGCTTCCTTATCTGAAAAAACACGCCATTTTCCCGTCTCAACCCAAAAACACCCATCGCTCAAGCACTTCTCATATTCATAGAACCACCACCCATTGCGTCCATTGTAGCTTACCTCAAGACTATGTGCGTGATTATCATATGTTATTATTGAAAAATACCCATCATCTATTCCTTTTTCTATTACTCTTTTTACTCTTTCCCAAATTTCATTTCCATTCTTTTTAGCCATTTTTCTTACCCCCTATATATATTCCATTTTTCATGTTGCAGAAAAAACATATTCAAAATATCCTTTACATCATCTTCATTATCACATTTACATCTTTTTTCACATTTCCAGTCACACCATCCTATCAGATCTACCCAATCCTCTATTATCCAACCATCCTTTTCTTTTATTATCACTATTCCGTCTCTTCTTTTTATCTTATCTGTTTCAGCTTTCAGAACTAGCTTTCCTTCCAGATCCAAAACATCCAAAAAACTATTGATTTTTTTCCAAGCCATTATTTTCCCCTCTTATAGTATTTTTTAGAATATTTTTTGCCTTTTTTAGATTTGTTTTGTTTGTTTTTGTATTTATTTGCCGTCTTTATCCAGTCTTCACGTGCCTCTTCCAAGAGAGCTTCCCATTCCTTTCTGTCTACAGCATTGCAGAACACATTCACAAGAAGCTTTCCATCTTTTTCGCCGAGAAATTCGATCTCTATATATAGAACCTCACCTTCTTTTTCCTCTACAGGAATGATCATATATCTCCCTTCACTACAGAGCTGAATTTGACTTTGAAGAGACTTGTATAGCCAAAAGTCCGCAATTACATGCTTGTTTTTCCCTTCATATATTTTCCTCATCACTACACTCCTTAAAAAAATAATTCCATGTTAAATAAAATACATTTTTTTGTTTTTTTTGTCAAGATATTACGCTTTATTTCCATTT
>JAADDV010000124.1 GCA_013153795.1 Aquificota bacterium
CGGCTATGGAAAAGGCAATAGCAGAAACGGAAAGGAGAAGGAAACTCCAGCAGGAATACAACGAAAAACACGGCATCACGCCGAAAACGGTTTCAAAGGAAGTAAAAGAGCTTATATCCCTTGAGGAGCTTGGCATTTATGAGTATGCAGAATACCTGCCGGAGGACGTTGAAACGGAAGAAGACCTGCTTAAAAAGATAGAACAGCTTGAAAAACAGATGTGGCAAGCGGCGGAAAACTGGGAATTTGAAAAGGCGGCAGAGCTGAGAGACCAGATAGAGAAATTAAGAAAACTTATTGGAGTGTTTTAATATATTATTTTTACACAGGGGATATAAGAATATTTTCCCCTGTGTAGATTTAAATCTAATTATTTTTCGTTTCAACTAAAACATAATCTTCTAAAGTTTCTTCTTCGTTTTCTTCTTTTTTACCTTCCTGAACCAACCTATCTGCTAAATAATCAGCAAGATGCTGAACTTTTACTTTTTTATAATCTCCATGTTTATACATACCATCTGCAAGATTAAAAACACATCCAGGGCAATCACTTAAAACATACTCTGCTTCAACACTTTCTATATCTTTTATTTTGTTTTTTTGAATTTCGGTTGCCACTTCATAATTTGCAACTGAAAAATATCCTGCAAAACCACAGCACATCATAGCATTTTCTCCTTCTACATACTGAGCATTATCTACATTCTTTAAAACTGTTCTATAAACATTAGGATTTGTTTTCATTGCTGTGTAGGAATGGCAAGGGAAATGAAAGTAAACTTTTTCACCTTTGCCTCTAAAAGTAAAAAATCCCTGTTCTTCTAAAATTTCTGCAAAATCTTTTACAGGATATCCATACTCTTCTTTTAAAGCTCCCCCACATGTTGGACAAGCAACAACTATAGCATCAAATTCATATTTTGATATTTCTTCTTTATTATGTTTCATAAGCTTTTCAAAAAGTTCTACTTCTCCACCATAAAGTTGCGGAGCTCCACAACATCTAATATTTTCAGGAACTATAACCTCATATCCTGCTTCATTCATAAGCTTAATAACATTTTCCCCTGTTTTTCCATAAAAAGCATCTATCATACAACCAGTAAAAAATAAGAGTTTTCCTTTTGAACCTTTTTTTGGTTTTGAAATTTTTCCTCTTAAAGCAAAAGGTTTTGCTGTGGGCTTAGGCATAAGTTTTGTAAACTTAGGAATACCTGTATTTAAAAAAACAGCATTATATTCAGGAACTTCTTTTCTAAAGAGTTTTCCATACATACTCATTAAGGAAGGAGCAAACTTCATGGCTGTTTTTGTTACTGCATTTCCCATCATTGCAAGACCATTATAAACAGCATCTTTAACAATGTCTTTATTTCCTAGTGTTTCTTTTACTTGATGTCTTGCTCTAAACATTATTTCTTTATATTCAACTTCGTTTGGACAAATCCACTCACATCTTCTACACATAGCACATTCATTCCATTGTCTTGCAATATCTTCTGTAAGAGGCATTATTCCATCTACTACAGCTTCAGCCAAAGCAAGTCTTCCTCTAGGAGAAGACCTTTCTTCTTTTACTACACTGTATGTAGGACAAACAGAACGGCAGGCGGAGCATTTAACACACTGATGGGCAAGTTCAACAGAAAGCTGAACATCTATTTTATCTGCCATTATCTCCTCCTTTTTCTACATAAAGAACCTTATTAAAGCATCTATCTAGTTTTATTTTGTTTTCTAGAGAAAGTTCATTTAGTATTTTCTGGACAGTATTTCTATCTATATTCAGGTTATTAGATATTTCCCCTGTTTTGACAGGTAAATTTTTTTCTTTTAAAAAGGAAAAAATTTTTTCTTTTAAATCCATATAAACCCCTTTTACTGGAAAAATATAGAACATTCACTATGAAAACATTATAATGCATATCATATATAAAGATATTGTTATTGTTGTTAATTTTTATTAGATTTATAATGTTTTGGGGATATAAAAAGAGGTGAATTAATGAAAAAACTTATATCTTTTCTTAAAGATTTTTCCTCTGAAAAAGGTTTTGACTTTTTTATTTATGAAGATAAAAAAGAAGTATGGATAACTGGAAATAATCATGGAATAAAATTTGACCTTCTTGTAAGACCTATAAAAAACAGATATATAAAAATCATATATGAAACTCCTTCTGAAAGAATTCCTGTTCTCTTTGATAATGAAGAGAAAGCTATAAAAAGAATAGAAAAATTCTTTATAAAGAAAGAAAAAGCAGAAATTCCTGAAGCTTACAGTATAATAGAAGAAAAGTTAAATGTAGAAATGTAATTATTCTTGAGGAGTTGCTTTTCCAAGGAAAAACATCTCTCCTGCTGCTGTTAAAATGACATAACCCCAAACAAAATTACTCATGTAAAGTTTGTTTTCAATTGTTAGGAAAAGTAAAAACAACAGAAGAAAAAAAGAATATATTATGTATGGTAACATTTCAGAAGGTTTTTCTGTTAGTTTGTCTATGCTATATTCTCCTTTTTTCATTAAATACAGAATATACAAAGAAGTAATAACTCCTATAGCTAAAGATATATAAAAAACTGTATCATTTTGTAAATTCGGATATATACTCATAATAAGGGCTGTCCATAAAGGTAAATCCTGCAAAAGCTCAGAAAGAAAGATTTTATTATCCATTCTATCTCCGTTAATTATTTTAGAGGTTCTTTAGCTGTTTCTTTTAGTGTAAGTCCAACTATAAAAGCAACGAAAGCAGCGGCCATGAGATAAAAAGCAGGAGCATTTATATTTCCTGTTAGTTTTATTAAATAGGTAGCTATTAAAGGTGCTGTTCCTCCAAAAATAGCAAATGGAAGGTTATATCCAATAGAATAACCACTGTTTCTTACTTTTGTAGGAAATATCTCAACAAGCGTTGTAGGAAGAATAGCCATAAAACCTGCAACAATAACAGCAAATATAATCTGTGCTGTTAAAGCTGATTGAAAATCTCCTTTAGAAAGATATTCAAAAAGAGGATAAGCAGCTAAAACTGTAAAACCTGTAGAAAAGAGAATAAGCGGTTTTCTTCCTATTTTGTCAGATAGCCATCCAAAGAAAGGAATTAAAACAGCTAAAACAAGCATACTAATAGTGTTTATAGTAAGAGCTTCAGCTTTTGGAAAATTCACAAAAACACTTAAATGATTTGCTATATACACAAAAATAGTGTAAAAACCTACAGCCTGAAATGTGCTTAAGAAAAATGTTTTTATAAATTCTTTTTTGTAAAATTTAAAAAGGTCTTTTATAGGATGTTTATCTATAAGCTCTTCATATTCAAGCTCTAAAAATTTAGGTGTTTCATCTATATTTTTTCTCACATAATAACCAACAAGACCAAGAAGAATTCCAGTAAAGAAAAGAATTCTCCATCCCCAGCTGTATAAAGCTTCTTCTGGTAAGATTTTAGTAATAAAAGCTCCAGAAGCAGACCCCAAAAGAATTCCAGCTACAGCCCCAAGTATCGCAACACTTCCAAAAAGTCCTCTTTTTCCTTCTGGTGCATGCTCTACAATAAAAGAAACAGATGTTGTATATTCTCCCCCAACAGAAAGTCCTTGAATAAGCTTAAGTAAAACCAGTAAGACAGGTGCTAAAATACCTATTTGAGCATAAGTAGGCAAAAGCCCAATAGCTGTTGTAGAAACAGCCATCATTATAATAGAAATTGTTAAAGCTTTTTTTCTTCCAAATCTATCTCCTATATAGCCAAATAAAATCGCCCCAATAGGTCTCATTAAAAATCCAACAGCAAAAACAGCAAAGGACTTTATGAGAGAAACCATAGGGTCAGAAGAAGGAAAGAAAAGCTCTCCTAAAATAGAAGCAAGAAATCCATAAACAACAAAATCATACCACTCTAAAACATTACCAATCATTCCAGCAAAAAGGGTTTTTGAATGGCTATTTAAGGCTTTAACTGTTCCCATCTTTATTTTCTTCCTTAAAATCTTCCTCAGAAAGTAATAAATTTTCTAAAATCAAGTCAGGAACAAGCTCATCATCTTCGAAATTTTCTAGAGTTTCAAGATATATCTCAGCAACAAACTTGTTTGGATATTTTTCTTTTAGATATTGTTTTAGTTGACCTACAGTTATAGTTTTATTTTTTTTACTTAGGTCAGACATTATCCTATTCTGCCTTTAAGATTTTTTATCATTTTCTCACTTGCTACTTTATATCTAATATCCCTTTTTGCAAGTTTTTCCATTTCTGACCTTATATATTTTTCTGCTTCATCTGTTGCCATTTTATATCCAAGGACATAAGCTGTTAGGGCAAGAATTGCAAAGCCTGTAAACTCAACAATTTTTGATGCGATATCGTTAGGTATAAAAAGCCCACCTATAGCAAGAATAATTCCTAATCCAAGAAATATTTTCCAATATTTTAAAAGAATATCTGCTAACATTTCTTCTCCTGAAAAGATTATTTGATATAAGAAATATATATTATCATTAAAATAAACACCTTATCAAAAGTTATTATTTAATAATTTTTCACACTTTTTTTTCTTTAAAAGCTTAATTTTTATAGCCCTACTTATTGATATTGTTTCGTTTATAATAAAAAAGCAAAAATAATAAGGAGAGGGTTTAAATGAAAAGTAAAATAGCTATTGTTTTAGGTGTCCTTATAATCTTTATAGCTGGAATGAATTTTGGTCTTAATGCCAAAACTCAAAAAACTGCTACAAAAGTTGATGACTATGAGCTTTTAGGTCTTTACACTCAAGTATTTAAAATAGTAAAAGACCATTATGTAGAACCTGTTGAATCAAAAAAGCTTATATATGGGTCTTTAAGAGGAATGCTTTCTTCACTAGACCCATATTCTACATTTTTTACTCCTGACGAGTTTAAAGAATTTACTACAGAAACTCATGGGGAGTTTGGAGGTTTAGGTATAGAAATAACTATGGAAAATCATAAACTCATCATTGTAGCTCCGATAGAAGATACTCCCGCATGGAAAGCTGGATTAAAGCCAGGAGACATTATTATTGAAATAAATGGTGAACCAACAGATAAAATGACCTTGATGGAAGCTGTTAAAAAAATGAGAGGAAAACCTGGAACAAAAATTACTCTTACTATATGGAGAAAAGGAGAAGAAAAACCATTTAAAGTTACAATCACTAGAGCTATAATAAAAATTCGCAGTGTCAAATACAAAGAGCTTGAAGGCGGAAAAATAGGCTATATAAGAATTACTCAGTTTCAAGATAAAACAGATGAACAATTAAGAGGTGTTTTAGAAAAATTTAAAGATAAGGAAGGTATTATTATAGATTTAAGAAACAATCCAGGAGGCTTATTAACTACAGCAGTAAATATTGCAGATATGCTTCTTCCAAAGGGAGACCTTATTGTTTACACAAAAGGTAGAGATGAAAAAAATAATGAAGAATTTTATTCAACAAATGACCCTATATTCCCTACTGATATTCCTATAGTTGTTATAGTGAATAAAGGTTCAGCTAGTGCTTCAGAAATTTTAACAGGAGCTTTAAGAGACAATAATAGAGCTTTAGCTGTTGGAGATACAACTTTTGGAAAAGCTTCTGTTCAAACACTTATTCCACTTCCAGATGGCTCAGGATTAAAATTAACAACAGCTCATTATTACACCCCTAGCGGAAAACTTATTATGAATAAAGGAATTACTCCTGATATTATTGTCCACATGACAGAAGAAGAGGAATTAGAGAGAATAAAAGCAGAAAGAGAAGCAAAGATAAAAGGAGAAAAAGCTGTAAAAATAAAAGACCCTCAACTTGATGCAGCTTTAAATGCTATTAAAATATTAAATTTTGCTAGAAAAGAAAAAGAAAAAGCTAATTAGTGAGAAAGCCTTGGCTTAAAACAGCCAAGGCTTTTTAGAGTAAAAAATCATGAAAGTTTTAGGAATAGAAACCTCTTGCGATGATACAGCAGTTGCAATTTATGATAATGAGAAAGGTATTTTATCTAACGTTGTATCTTCTCAGGTGAAACTTCATGAAGAGTGGGGAGGTGTTTATCCAGACTTAGCAGCTAGAGAACACACAAAAAATATCATTCCAGTTTTAGATAAAGCTTTAAAAGATGCAAATCTTTCTTTAAAAGATATAGATATTATTGCTTTTACAGCAGCGCCAGGGTTAATAGTTTCTTTAGTGATAGGAATATCTGCAGCTAAAAGTTTAGCATGGACATTAAATAAACCTTTAGTGCCAGTTCATCATATAGAAGCTCATATTTTTGCTGTTTTTTTAAAACACGAAATAAACTATCCTTTCTTAGCCCTTGTAGTTTCTGGAGGTCATACAGAGCTTTATATAATAAAAGCCTTTGAAGATTACCAATATCTAGGAGGGACTTTAGATGATGCTGTTGGTGAAGCTTACGATAAAGTAGCCCGCATGTTGAATTTAGGCTATCCAGGAGGTCCTATTATCGATAAACTTTCAAAAAGTGGAAAACCTCAAATCTCTTTTCCACGACCTTTAATAAAAGATAAAGATAAACATAAATACAATTTTTCTTTTAGTGGTCTAAAAAGTGCCGTTTTAAGGGAAACTGAAAAAAATTTTTACAAAATTGAAGATATAGCTACTTCTTTTCAAGAAGCAGCTGTTGATGTTTTAACCACTAAAACAATAAAAGCAGCTATAGAGTTTAATATTCAAAATATTGTTGTTGCTGGAGGTGTTTCTGCAAACTCCAGACTAAGAGAAAAACTTTTGGAAGAAGCTAAAAAACATAATCTTAATGTTTATTTCCCACCTCTTTATTTATGCACAGATAATGCTGCCATGGTGGCTTTTACTGGATATAAACGATTTTCAGAAAAAGGCACAACTGTTGGTTTTGATTTTGAAGGAAAAGCAAGAATAAGAATGGATAAATTTGTTGAATATATAAAAGAATATTATAACTCCAAAAAATCTATTGCTAATTGTCTTTAATTTCAATTACCAATTAATAATTTTGTAACAAGTCTTTACAAAAATTATTAATATCAAAAATCACTAAAAACCTTTGATTTTCTATAGAAAAGACATTAAAGTTATATTAGTCATACTTCTATTTTAAAACGAAAGTTTATTAATAAAAAACTAATATTGTAAAAATTTTTAATAAAATTTGAATAAGCCCTTATTAACAAAAGATTTGCAATGAAACAAACGCAATTTTATCTTATAATAATGGTGGGAAGGAAATATATTAAAAAAGGAAAGGACGCAAAATGAAAAAATGGGGCTTTTTAATAGGGGTTTCTCTTTTCTTTTATTCCTGTGGCTCTGAATATATTTCAAATGAAAATATAGATAATAATAAAGAAATTTCTTCTGAAATTTCCTTAGAAGAGCTTACTTATCTTTCACCTGTTTCTACAATAAATAATCCTTTGTATTCAATCTCTCCTCAAAGTATGAAAGATTTACCTAATTTTGCTGAAATTATAGGTAAATCTGTAAAAGTTAATATCTCTTTAGAAGATTTTAAATGTTTTCTTAAAGGAAATAAAAATGTTTGTATATATAGTTTTGAATTTTTAGAAGGAAAAGGAGGAAGGATACATTTTAGTGAAGTAAACCTACCTGAAAATTCAAAACTGATTTTATTTAACAACAAATATAAAGAAATTTATACAAAAGATGAAAGAAAAAGTTTTTGGAGCATAAATTTTGACACTCCTCAAGTATATATAGCTTTTATATATCCATCATATATGAGCTTTTCAAAATCCCCTTTTAAAATTGATACTGTATCTTATATCTGGGGAGAAAATTCGGTTATTTCAGATATAGCACCAGCTTTTGCTAGACCTACAGAATGTGAAATTATTGATGTAAACTGTGCTACCCAATCTTTAGAAAGAGGTAAATGGAGATACGCAAAATCTACTTCTATGGTTATTATCTCTGATGATTCATTTACATATCAATGCTCTGGAAATCTTATTAGTAGTAAAAAAGACCCAAATGACCCTCTTTTCATTACAGCTAGACATTGTTTTAAAGATAATGATGAGCTTATAGAAAATGCTGTATTCTGGTTTGATTATTATAGTCAATACTGTGATTCTTTTTATGAAAGTAATAAAAAACATTACATAGTAGGAGGAAAAGTCTTAACAAAATCCAAAAATGATATTGCTCTAATAGAGATTAAAGGAAAACTAAACACAAAAAAGCATAG
>JAADDV010000151.1 GCA_013153795.1 Aquificota bacterium
TTAAAAACTGAATAAGCTGGTATACCTCCTAAAGGTTTTTTTACAACTTTTCCATTTTCTACTTCTGCAATAAAAAAAAGTTCATCTAAACCTTCTATTCCTGTTGGAATACCATATATTTTTGGAGCTTTTTCTAAAGCTTTACTACCAGTAAGAATACTTTCTTTTATAATTCTAGGTTCTCTATGTTCATACACCCATTCTTTTTCATATTCATATTTTTGTTTTTCTGACATGAAAAACCTCCTTTTAATTAAAAACAGAAATATTAAGGAATAAATATGTTTAGTTAAAAAAGAAAACGCAATAAGTTATGAGCTTAAAAATCTTCTCATGGCACTTTCCTTTTTCTTTTGTTTTATTACATCTTCTGTAGACCATTTTTTTATAATTTTCTGAATTTCTTCTTCTGATAAAGAAGGTTTATTATATAAACCTTTTTCTTCTCTTTGCCTTTGAGCTTCATATAAAATCACACCTGTTGCAACCGAAACATTTAAACTTTGAGCCATTCCATACATAGGAATAATAATTTGTTTATCTGCATATTTTAAGACTTCTTTACTTACTCCTTGAACCTCATTTCCTACTACAATAAGCGTTGGTTTTGTATAATCTATTTCTCTAAAATTTATACTATCTTCAGATAAATATGTTGCTACAATTTGAAAACCTTCTTCTTTCTTTTTTTGAAAAAATTTATCTATATTAGAAACTTCTTTATGAATAACCCATTTATGAGAACCCATAGTGATTTCTTCATTTATAAGTTCTCCATGACCTAAAAATCTATAATATAAATACAAAACTCCTACTGCATCACATGTTCGAAGAATTGCTGAAAAATTATGTTGATTTTTGACATTATCTGTAAAAACCTGCAAGTTTTTCTGTCTTTTTTTTAAAATTTCATAAATTTTTTTCAATCTATTTTCTGTTATGAACATCTATTTTTCCTTGTTGTTTTTGGTTTTTATAAAAAATATCTCAAAATTTGGTATATTAAAAGTCTCTATTTTAAAGCTTTTAAAAAGAAAAATGGAGGCTCAAATGCCTGAAAAAGAGAAAATAAAAGTTATAGACCTTTATTTTTGGTATGCAGGTTCAGACAAACCAGCTTTAAAAGGAATAAATATGCCTGTTTATGAAAACAAAGTTACAGCATTAATAGGTCCTTCTGGTTGTGGAAAAACTACATTACTTAGATGTTTTAATAGAATGCATGATTTATACCCTGGGAACAGATACAAAGGAAAAATTCTTCTTGATGGAGAAAATATCCTTTCTGAAGATTATGACCTTATAAAACTTAGAACAAAAGTTGGTATGGTTTTTCAAAAACCAACTCCTTTTCCAATGAGCATTTTTGATAATGTTGCTTATGGTTTAAAACTAAGAGGTATTAAAGATAAATCTGAGCTTGAAGGAAGAGTTGAAAAAGCCTTAAAACAAGCAGCTTTATGGGATGAAGTAAAAGATAGATTAGACCAGCCAGCTACAGGGCTATCAGGAGGACAGCAACAAAGGCTTGTTATAGCAAGGGCTTTAGCAGTTGAACCTGAAGTTTTACTTTTTGATGAGCCTACATCTGCTTTAGACCCAATATCTACATCAAAAATAGAAGAACTTGTTGTTGAATTAAGAAAAAAAGTAACGATAATTATCGTTACTCATAATATGCAACAAGCAGCAAGAGTTTCAGATTATACAGCCTTTATGTATTTAGGGGAGCTTATAGAATTTGATAAAACAGATATTATATTTACATCTCCATCTAAAAAACTTACAGAAGATTATATTAGTGGTAAGTTTGGTTAATACATAAGGAAGGAGGAAGTTTTAATGCTTATAAAACCCAGACTAGAAGAAATAAGAGATAGACTTATGAAAATGGCAGAAATAGCAGACACTATGCTAGAAAATGCTGTTAAAGCTATTATAGAACATGATAAAACATATTTAAAAATAGTTGATGAACTTGAAGAAGAAGTAGACAGAATGGAGATTGAAAATGAAACTCTTATTATTTCTACAATAGCTAGATATCAACCAGAAGCTAAATATTTAAGAATTCTTGTTATGGATTTATTTGTTAATAGAGATTTGGAAAGGATTGGAGACCATGCAGAAAATATTAAAGAGCAAGCAGAAAGAATTATAGAAAAACCTAAACTTAAAGAGTATATAGATTTACCGAAAATGACAGAAATTACATTAGATATGGTCAGAGATGCAGTAAAATCTTTAGAAACTCTGGATACTGAACTTGCAAGAGATGTTATTCAAAGAGACGATGAAGTAGATGAGCTTAATGAAAAAATAATAAAAGATTTGTATAAATATATGGTAGAAGACCCAGAGAAAATAAAAATAGGAATAAGACTTATCACAGTTGCTTCAAATATAGAAAGAGTTGCTGATATAGCAACAAATCTTGCTGAAGAAGTTATATATATGAAAGAAGGTAAAATGCTTAGACATCAGGAAATAGATTAATATAAATATCCTTCATTTTCCCTCTTGTCTTTTCTTTTTCTTTATCTTAGCATTAAATTAAGTAATTCATATATCTTAATAAAACTTAATTATAATCAAGGAGGGTTATTATGAAATCCTTTTTTCTTTTTCTTTTTGCTGGATTTATCTTATCTGCCTGTGCAAAATCTGATATAGAAATAAGAGACCCATGGATTAGGGCAGTCCCACCAAACTCAAAAAATACAGCTCTTTTTATGATTATTGAAAATAAAGGAAATAAAGAAGATGAATTAATTTCTGTAAAAACAGATATTGCGAAAATGAGTATGATACATGAAACAGTTAACGAAAATGGCATAATGAAAATGAAACATATCGAAACTTTAAAAATTCCTCCAAAATCAAAAATAGAATTAAAACCTGGTGGTCTTCACATAATGCTTATGGGATTAAAAAGACCTTTGAAAGTAGGGGAGAAAGTAAAAGTAAAACTTTTATTTAAGTTTGCTGGAGAAAAAGAAATTTTAGCTCCTGTAGAGTTAAAATAAAAATCTTAAATTTTTAAGAAAAAAACTTGAAAATTTTTAAAAGGGGAGTTTTCACACTCCCCTTTTTATATTTAGTGAGGATGTTTTTTCATAAATTCTTCCCACGTCATTTTATATCTGTGATACATCCATCTAGCAACAGCTTCTTTTTCTTCTTCTGTCATACTTTGACCTATAGGAGGCATTACTCCAAAAACTCTATAAGCCATTGGCAGGCATACCCCTTTATCTCTTGAAGGATTTGTAATGTAATCTTTTACAAATGCTACAAATTCTTCTTCTTTAGGATAAAACTTTTTAACTCTTGCTGAAACTTCTGACATTGGAGGTGCACCAAAAGGAGGTCTTCCTCCAGACATTACAGTCTTTCTTATATTCTTTACTTGCTCTGGAGAAACTGTTTCCCAGTGACAAGCAGCACATTTGTTTTTGTAAACTTGATAACCTTTTTCTATTTTTTTTTCAATTCCCTGTTCTCTTTCTCTGTGTTGATACTGATGTTGATGTTGCATTCTACATGAGAAAGATAATGTAGCTAAAACACTAAGAATGCTAACGCCCAGTAAGAATTTCTTCATTTCCTAACCTCCGTAAATTTAAGATATTAAAGTTCTAATCATTATAAGCTATAAATAAAAACAAAATGTTAACTGAAAAGAGATACTATGTAACATTTAAAATTTTATAAATAATAGCTGCTTCAATTTGGCCTATAATACCGCTTATTACAAGATAAAGAATAATAACAACAATAATAAACTGAAAGTTTTTAGAACCTTCAGAAGGAATTTTTAAAATTTTTTCTCCACCAATAAAAACAAGATAAAAAGTGTAAAAACTTCCTAAAAATATCATAAACATAGAAAGAGGAGAATTCATAACATAAAAAGCACCTGCTGCCCATGTTGGAACAAGCGCAAAAGCTGCAACTGTAAAAGCTTTATTTGGGTCTTTTATTCCACCAAAAGCTGGAGATAAAAAGAAAATTATTATAGTTAAAACTACTGGCTTAAAAAGTTCAAAACCATACGTAACAAGCATAATAAGAAGTTCCTGTGTTATATCATTGTCAAGGAGCTCATTCTTAAGAGCCTGCATATAAGCAATTGTTCTTTTAGGCTGTTCAGGGTCATTTTCCGCCATTTTTAAAAATTCTTCAATAGCAGCAACATAATAATCCCTAAAAACGACAAATCCTATAAAATGGCTTACTGCCGGAATAAAAGCAAAGAAGATTATCAGTTTTAGATAAAGTTCTTTAATAGTAAAATTTTCCTGGGCAAGTTTTTCCCAGGCTTGTTTTGGTCTGATATACAGGTCGAGGAAGTATTTAACCATTAAAACCCCCTGTTTTGATAAGATATTTGTTATCTAATTATATCAGCTAGAGGTTAAGTGTGGACGAAAAACTAAAAGAAAAAATGAAAATTTTTATAGGAAAAAATGCTGAATATTATCTTGCAAAATTTGAAGTTTTTGAAAAGACTGGTTCAGCTCTAAGCTGGAATTGGGCAGCATTTGGATTTGGTATTTTTTGGATGATTTACAGGAAAATGTATTTATATGCTTTTTTATCTATTCTTTTAATGTTTTTTTTAAAAGCTATAGAAGTTTATTTACGTCTTTCTCCTGTTTTATCATTTTTTTTATCTTTATGGTTATGGGTAGGATTTGGATTATTTGGGAATTATCTCTACTATCTCCATGTTAAAAGAAAAGTTATGGAAATAATGGTGCAATATCCAGATGAAAAAGACCAGATACTAATGCTCCAAAAAGAAGGTGGAACAAGCTGGATAGCTGTTTTTGTATTTACTTTTATTTTTATTTTGATAAATGCAATAGCAGGAATGTATATAGAAAATAAACAAGGAGGTTTTTAATGGAAGAGCTTAAAAAACTTATTACAGAAGCATGGGAAAATAGAGAGCTTCTAAAAGAAAAAAAATATCAGGATGCTGTTAGGGAAACTATTGACCTTTTAGACAAAGGAAAAATAAGAGTTGCTGAAAAGAAAAATGGAGAATGGGTTGTTAATGAATGGGTTAAGCAAGCTATCCTTCTTTATTTCCCTATACAGGAAATGAAAGTTATAGAAGTAGGACCTTTTGAATACTACGACAAGATACCTTTAAAGAAAAACTGGAAAGAAGCAGGGGTTAGAGTTGTTCCGCCAGCAACAGCAAGATACGGCTCCTTTATAGAATCAGGGGCAATCCTTATGCCTTCATATGTGAATATAGGAGCATACGTTGGAAGTGGCACTCTCGTTGATACATGGGCAACAGTTGGTTCTTGTGCCCAGATAGGAAAAAATGTTCATCTTTCTGGAGGAGTTGGAATCGGAGGTGTTTTAGAACCACCATCTGCAAAACCTGTTATTGTTGAAGATAACTGTTTTATAGGTTCAAGATGTATCATTGTTGAAGGAGCTATTATAGAAGAAGAGGCTGTTTTAGGAGCAGGAGTTGTTATTACTGGCTCAACAAGAATAATAGATGTTTCAGGAGACGAACCTGTAGAATACAGAGGAAGAGTGCCTGCAAGAAGTGTTGTTATTCCTGGAGTTATGAATAAAAAATTCCCTGCAGGAGAATACGGCGTTCCTGTTGCACTTATAATAGGAAAAAGAAAAGAATCTACAGACAAAAAGGTTTCTTTAAATGAAGCATTAAGAGAATTTAATGTAGAAGGATAAGCAGGCTCCTTGCCTGCTCTTTAAAAGCAGCAGCAGGAGGATGTTCATGAACAATGAAATTCCATTTTTGGAAGGAGTAAAGCAGTTTAAAAATCTTAAATTTAAAGAATATGAAGAAACCTATAAAAAGCTTATAAAAGAAGGACAACATCCAAAAGCTCTATTTATTACATGTTCAGACTCAAGAATACATCCAGATGAAATAACAGGAGCAGATATAGGAGACCTTTTCATTGTAAGAAATATAGGGAATATGGTTCCCCCTTTTAAACCGGATAATGAGTTTCACGGAGTAGCAGCGGCAATAGAGTATGCAGTTTCTGTTTTAAATGTTCCAGATATTATTATCTGTGGTCATTCCCATTGCGGAGCATGTGAAAGTCTTTATAAAGATTTACCAGATGATGTTGAGATAATCCACGTTAAGAAATGGCTCACGTTAGGAGAAGATGTAAAAGCAAAAGCCCAAGAAAAAATAAAAGAAAAAGGAAGACCTTTATTTGAGCTTACAGAAAAACTTAACATAGTAAAACAGCTTGAAAATCTTCTTACATATCCAGGAGTAAAGAGAAGAGTTGAAGAAGGGAAATTAAGACTTCATGGCTGGTATTATGTAATAGAAAAAGGAGAGATATACTACTATTCACCATGTGAAAATAAATTTCTTCCACTGGTATAGTTATGCTTAAAGTAGGTCTAACAGGTTCTATAGGGACAGGAAAATCTACCGTAGCAAAAATTTTTCAGGAGCTTGGGGCATACGTAATAGATGCAGACAAAATAGTCCATCAGCTTTTAAAAAAAGAAGATGTAAAACAAAAGATAAAGGAAGCTTTTGGCAACGTATTTGATGAAAATGGAGAAATAGATAAGAAAAAACTAGCAGGTATTGTTTTTAACAATCTAGAAAAGAAAAAACAACTTGAGGGGATTCTTCACCCTCTTGTTTTTCAGGAAATCCAAAAATGGCTGAAAGAGATAGAAAAAAAAGACCCTGAAGCTGTTGCAATAGCAGAAGTTCCCTTAATGATAGAAACCGGCTCTTACAAAAACTACGACAAAATCATTGTTGTCTATGCACCTGAAGAACTTCAGATGGAAAGACTTGTAAAAAAAGGAATGACAAAAGAAGAAGCACTAAGAAGAATAAAATCCCAGATGCCTATTGAAGAAAAAATAAAATATGCAGATATTGTGATAGAAAATACAGAAAGCATACAAAAGCTTAGTAAAAAGGTTGAGAAAGTTTATGAATTACTAAAAGAAGAAGCAAGGAGCTAAAAATGAAAAAGATTTTTATTTTTTTCTTATCAATTTTTTTAATATCAAATTCGTTTGGAATTGAGAAAAAAATGAAAGAAACTTCTGATATACGAGTTGAAATAAAATCTCAAATAAAAGTTCTTAAAGAGAAAAGAAATGAGCTTATAAAAAAGCTTTCAAAGGCCTCTCCTAAAGAAAGAAAAGAAATTAAAAACATGATAAGGAAAATAGATGAAAAAATTAGAAGACTTAGAAATCTTATTAAGAAATATAATTCTTTTAGTGGCTTTACTGGTTAGTTTTTCTTGTTCAACACAAACTGATGAGAAAGCTGATATTGTAGTTGATATAAAAGTTTCAAAGGAAGGATATATTCCTAATAAAATAACTATTCCTTACGGAAAAACAGTTCTTTTTAAAATAACAGCTTTAGATGAAGGAATAGGAAATGATTACTCAGATAGATATTACGGACATTGCTTTTATATCCTTCCTCCTTATGATGTGATGGTTGAAAACATAAAAAAAGGCGAAACAAAAACGGTTAAAGTTAAGATGATTTATCCAGGAGATTTTATCTTTACTTGTCCTTATTGCTCCGGTCTTTTTCCTACAAAAGGAGAAATCCACGTTAAACGTTAAAATTTTTAAAGGAGTTTCTTTTGGTGTAGCAGAGCAGAATTCAGTTTTGCTTGCACTTTTCTATCCCACACAGTTCAGATAAAACCAAAGAATTGAGCTTATAGCCCGTATCTTTGCTGAAACCTTTCTATCCCACACGGTTCAGATAAAACTTAGCGGACTCTAAAGTGAAGGAAAATGTGAAAAGATACTTTCTATCCCACACGGTTCAGATAAAACGAATATGTGATAAAAGAACTTAGAAACTGTAATTTATTCCTTTCTATCCCACTTAGTTCAGATAAAACTGAAAGTTTTTTCAAAATGCTTCTTTCCCGTTTATCAGTTCCCTTTCTATCCCACTTAGTTCAGATAAAACGAACTCAAAAGTGGAATATTGGTGCTGGTGTTCTTTCCTTTCTATCCCACTTAGTTCAGATAAAACCCAGTTGTAATAGATAACACTAAAAAGAACTTGATAATCTTTCTATCCCACTTAGTTCAGATAAAACCCACCAATTTGACTAAACAAAAAAATAAGCAAATTAGTAAGGAATGAAGCGCATTAGCGCTGGTTTGTTAGTTATAACTGACTCCTCGCTGAAAGGGGTTTTTTGCATC
>JAADDV010000186.1 GCA_013153795.1 Aquificota bacterium
ATGGAGCATTAAATATAGCAATTAAGGGATTAGGAAAAAGAGTAAGAGAGCAGTTTTTAAAACTGCCAAACTGGTTAGACAAGCTATCAAGGCCGCTAAAGTTTAATTTATTTGGCAAGTATTCGGCGAGTGTCATAAAGGACATAGCCGATAGTAATTCCCTATCAAAAGATAGGCGAAGGACATTATCAGAAACTTTTTGTTAGTTTTTATTATGTTTCTGTGGTGTCCTAAAAAAGTGCTGGATAAGTATTATATTTCACAAACCTATTTTTTTGAGTTCGAACTGATTTGCATACCAAGATAAACAGCGATTACTACCACAAGTAAAAATATTAGTATAACCAGTGCGAGCTTCATTTTTACCCCTCAGAAAACTTTTATCTTTTTGAGATATATTATTTTATAATAAGTATAAAACTGTAGTTAATATCAACTAACCGGAGGTTAAAAATGGAAAATACATGGTGGGAGCTTATAGGAATAGTATTTTTTACATTTATGGTTATAACTGTTGGTCTTATATGGGGTCTTGCTCTGAAGGCAAGCTATAACGAGGAAAGAGCAAAACAAAAACAACAACAGCAGGAAAAACAACAATGACGAAAGAGAAAAAAGAAAAAAACTGGCCATTTATAATAATAACTGGGATAGGGATTTTAGCAACACTTATTTTTATCTTTATTTTTGTTCAAAATATGGCAATAAATACAGTAAGAAGCTCTGTTTTACTAGAAAAAGCTTATCCCCATATAAAACCAGAAGAATATGTAAATCATCTTCGTATTAAAGCAAAGAAAAATAATTTAAGAATTGTTGAGCTTAGAGAAGAAAGAGGATATTATCTTATTCAACTTATAGATGATAAAAAATTAGATGAAATTCTTTCTCTTTCTCCTCAAGTGGCTCCTCTTGCTATTATAAATCTTGTTATATATGACCTTGGAGATGGCACTGCTTTAGTAGGGAATAATCCATACATTTGGGACATAATATATCCAAGTAGTGTTATTGATGAAATAGCTGAAAGTTTTGCTAATCAAATATCAGATATTCTAGATAGTATATACTGGGATATAAAAAGAGAAAAAGAACGTTTAAAATAAGGGAGAAAATTCTCCCCTATTTTTCAATTTTTTCTTCTTTTTCCTCAGGAATAAATTTTGCATCGTAATAAACATAATCTCTAGGAGAAGGAATTTCAAAATAAACTTTTCCCAGCTTTTTTTCATTTTTATTTAAAACTCCATCTAGATTAAGGTCTATATATCCATATCCAAATCTATAAGGTCTTGTTGTTTTCTCATATGTTCCTTTTGCAGTTGTAAGCTTTTCAACTTTTAAAAATCTTTTGACCAAAACTCCTCCACTGTAAAACTCGACTACTCCATTATCAAACCCAAGAGTTGTTTCAATTGTTCTGCTTATTAAGTTTATCCTCTCTGGAGCAAAGAAGAGCCTATAGATAGAAAATAAGCCTATAGCGATAGCTAAAAATATAGCAACTCCTATTAATATGTTTTTCATATCATACCTCCTTTTTACTTTAAAAAATAAAACAGTGTTTGATTTTTTCTAAAGAATGAATTACAATTTTTGTTGTCTTTAATTCTACAGGGGTTTTGTATGAATAGAAAGCTTACTTTCAAAAAAAATAAGAAAATTGCTTTTTTTCAAAACCCCTTTTTCTTCTCAAAAGAATTCAATAAATAAATCCAATAAAAGGAGGTTTGCCTATGGCAAAAGCTACTATAGTATGGACTAAAATTGATGAAGCTCCAGCTCTTGCAACGTATTCTCTTTTACCAATTATGAGAGCTTACACAAAAGACGCAGACATTAATATTGAACTTAGAGACATTTCTCTTGCTGGAAGAATTCTTGCACAATTTCCAGATATTTTACCTGAAGACAAAAGAGTGCCTGATGAACTTGCTTATCTTGGTGAGCTTGTTTGGAAACCTGAAGCTAATATCATGAAGCTTCCAAATATTTCTGCTTCTGTTCCACAGCTTAAAGAAGCAATAAAAGAGCTTCAAGAACAAGGATATCCTTTACCTGATTATCCAGAAAATCCTCAAACAGAAGAAGAAAAACAAATCAAAGAAAGATACGACAGATGTGTAGGTTCTGTTGTTAACCCAGTTTTAAGACAAGGAAACTCTGACAGAAGACTTGCTAAAGTTGTTAAAGAATATGCTAAAAAACATCCTCACAAACTTAAAGAAGTATCTCCTCACTCTAAATCTCATGTTGCTCATATGAAAACTGGGGACTTTTATGAGCATGAAAAATCAGTAATTATCGATAAAGATACAAAAATTAAATATATTTTCGAGGACAAAGAAGGAAATCAAACTGTTCTTAAAGAAGTAGAAGTTGGAAAAGGTGATGTTGTAGATGGAACATATATGGATAGAAAGAAACTCAGAAAATATTTTGAAGAAGTTATAAATACAGCAAAAGAAGAAGATATTCTCTTCTCTCTACACGTTAAAGCTACAATGATGAGAGTTTCTGACCCTGTTATTTTTGGAGATGCTATTAGAGTTTACTATGCAAAACTTTTTGAAAAACATGGAGATATTTTAGAAAAGCTTGGTTGGAAACCTGAATTTGGAATGCAGGAGTTAGAAAATAGACTTGAGCAACTTCCAGAAGAAGAAAGAAATGCTATTAAAAAGACTATAGAGGAAATCTACAAAGAAAGACCAAGAATGTATATGGTTGATTCAGATAAAGGGATAACTAACCTCCACATGCCTAACGATGTTATTATTGATGCTTCAGTTCCTGCTGTTATTAAAAATGGTCTTCAAGGATGGGGTCCAGAAGGAGAAACAGAAGATGTAATTCTCTCAATCCCTGACAGGTCTTATGCAACAATGTATAAAGAAATAGTTGAAGATATAAAAGCTAGAGGTCAATTTGACCCAACTCAAATTGGAACTGTCCAAAACGTTGGTCTTATGGCTATGAAAGCTGAAGAGTATGGTTCTCACGACAAAACATTCTTCCCACCAGCAGATGGAAAAATCAAAGTTGTTGATGAGGAAGGAAATGTTTTAATGGAGCACTGTGTAAATGAAGGAGATATTTGGAGAAGCTGTATAACAAAAGATATTGCTATAAGAGACTGGATTAAACTTGCTGTAAACAGAGCAAAAGACTCTGGTATGCCAATTGTATTCTGGCTTGATGAGTATAGAGCTCACGATAAAAATCTTATAGAAAAAGTTAAAGAAGAACTTCCAAAATACGACCTTTCAGATGTTGATTGGTATATCAAAGCACCAGCTGATGCAATGAAATTTACTCTTGCAAGATTTAGAAATGGAGAAGATACAATATCTGTAACAGGTAACGTTCTAAGAGACTATCTTACTGACCTATTCCCTATTATAGAAGTTGGAACGTCAGCAAGGTCTCTTTCTATTGTTCCACTTATTGCTGGTGGTGGTGTATTTGAAACAGGAGCAGGTGGTTCAGCACCTAAACATGTAGAGCAGTTTATTAAAGAAGGTCACTTAAGATGGGATTCTTTAGGAGAATTTTTAGCTTTTGAGGAATCTTTAAAACTTGCATATAAGCAGCTTAAAACTCTCCACAACAAAGACAATCCAAGAATTCTTGTAATAGCAGAAGCATTGTCTAAAGCTATAGGAAAATATCTTGAAAACGACAAAACTCCTAAGAGAAAAGTAGGCCAGTTAGATACAAGAGGTTCACACTTCTATTTAGCTTTATACTGGGCAGAAGCTTTAGCTTCTCAAACAGAAGATAAAGAACTTGCAGAGAAATTCTCCAAAGTTTATGCTGAGCTCAAAGAAAATGAAGAAAAAATTCTTGAAGAAATCAGAGCAACAGAAGGAAAGCCTACTGATATAGGTGGATGGTATCACCCAGATGATGAAAAAGCAGAAAAAGCAATGAGACCATCTCAAACATTCAATAAAATTATTGATGGATTATTAAATTCTTAATTGAACATTGATAAAAAAAGTTCTTATAAGTCTTATACATAGGGGCGTTTCTCTTAAGAGAAGCGTCCCTTTATTTTTTGTTTTGAAGCTATTTTGTTATAATTTTTCTTTAAAATTCAAACATTTGAGGAGGATATAAATGGCTCAACGAGGCATTAGAGAGTATGATGGAAAAAGAATTTTAGCTCAAAACTGGCAAGATTATTTTGGAAATGATTTTGAGTATGATTTTAAGTCTATTCTCATTACTCCTGAAACTGATTTAGACAAAATTCCTGAAGAATATCCATGGGTTAAAGAAACACCTCTTGTAGCAAAACCTGATATGCTTTTTGGAAAAAGAGGTAAACTTGGTCTTATCTTTTTCAAAAAAGAAAAACCAGGAGATGTAACCTGGGAAGATGCAAAAGAATGGATTAAACAAAAGATGTCTGAGGAAGTAGAAATAAATGGAGTTAAAGGAAGACTTACTCACTTTTTAGTAGAACCTTTTGTTCCTCATAAGCCAGAAGAAGAGTATTATGTTGCTATTACAACAGATGAAGATGAAGATGTTATTTATATGTCAGCTTTTGGTGGAATTGAGGTAGAGGAAAACTGGGATAAAGTTGTTGAAGTTAGAATTCCTATAACAGCTTCTGATGAAGAAATTAAAAAAATTATAAAAGAAAATGTCCCAGCTGAAATAAAAGATAAAGAAAAGTTTGCTGATTTTGTTTATAGACTATACAAACTCTTTAGAGACCTTCACTTTGCATACCTTGAAATCAACCCACTTGTTATGGTTGGAAACAAGGTTTATCCTCTTGACTTTGTTGGAAGAGTTGATGATACAGCTCAGTTTGTTGCAGGAAGAAAATGGGGAGAACTTGAATTCCCAGCTGGATTTGGTAGAGACCTTACTCCAGAAGAAAAATATATCAAAGAGATGGACGAAAAATCTGGTGCTTCATTAAAACTTACAATTTTAAATCCTGAAGGAAGAGTCTGGACTTTAGTTGCTGGTGGTGGAGCATCTGTTGTTTATGCAGATACAGTTGCAGACCTTGGATATGTTAAAGAACTTGCAAACTATGGAGAATATTCTGGAAACCCTTCCAGAACAGAAACTAGAGAATATGTAAAAACTGTTTTTGACCTTATGACAAGAAACAAACATCCAGAAGGAGATAAAATCCTTATAATAGGTGGTGCTATTGCTAACTTTACTGATGTTGCAAAAACTTTCGACGGTATTATTGATGCTATGAAAGAATATGCAGACAAACTAAAAGATGTTGGCGTTAAAATATACGTAAGAAGAGGCGGACCTAACTATGAGATAGGTCTTAAAAGAATAAAAGAAGCTGCAGAAGAGTTAGGCCTTCCAATAGAAGTTTATGGACCTGAAACTCATATGACAGAAATAGTTAGAAAAGCTTTAAAAGAAGGACAAGAAGCTGCTTAAAAGAGGGGCTTAAAGCCCCTTTAAAAATTTGTAAACAAACATAACAAAAGGAGGTTATTAAATGAGCAAACCTGATTACTTACTTTTTGATAGAAACACAAAAGCTATTTTCTGGAACCTAAATAGAAATGCTATTCAAAGAATGCTTGATTATGATTATGTAATAGGAAGAGACCCTTCTATTGTTGCCATTGTAGCACCTACCCAGTCTAGAAAATTTGATAAATTTTTCTATGGAACTCAAGAAATAATGATTCCTATATATAAATCAACAACAGAAGCTGCAAAAGATTTTCCTGAAGCAGATGTTCTTTTAAACTTTGCATCTTTTAGAACAGCTTATGATGTAACAATGGAAGCTCTTGACATTCCTACAATCAGAACTATCGCAATTACAGCTGAAGGTATTCCTGAAAGATTTGCAAGAACCATGAGAATTAGAGCTAAAGAACTTGGAAAGTGGCTTATTGGACCTGCTACTGTTGGAGGTATTGCTCCAGGAGCATTTAGAATAGCAAATACAGGTGGAACAATTGAAAATATAATAAAATCCAAACTTCACAGACCTGGTTCAGTAGGTCTTGTTACAAGGTCTGGAGGTCTCTTTAACGAGCTTTCAAACGTTATTGCTAGAAATGCAAATGGTATTGCAGAGGGTATAGCAATTGGTGGAGACAGATACCCTGGAACAGACTTCTTAGACCATATGCTCAGATATGAAAAAAATCCTCAAGTTAAGTTTATGGTTCTCCTTGGAGAGGTTGGAGGAACATTAGAGCTTAGAGTTGCAGAAGCTATAAAAGATGGAAGAATTACAAAACCTGTTATCGCATGGTGTATTGGAACTATATCTAAACACTTTGGCGGAGAAGTTCAGTTTGGTCACGCAGGAGCTAAAGCTGGAGCAGAAGCAGAAACAGCAGATGCTAAAAATGCAGCATTAAGAGAAGCAGGAGCTCTCGTTCCACAGTCGTTTAATGATTTACCAGAGCTTATAAGAGGAGTTTATGAAGAGCTTCATGCAAAAGGAGAAATTCCTGAAATTCAAGAACCAGAGGTTCCACCAATTCCTGAAGATTACGCTAAAGCTGTAAAAGCTGGAAAAGTAAGAAAGCCTACAAACTTTATTTGTACAATCTCTGATGATAGAGGAGAAGAAGCTACTTATTGCGGAGTTCCAATATCAACAGTTGTTGAAAAGAATTACTCTATTGCAGATGTTATAGGTCTTCTTTGGTTTAAGAAAAAATTCCCAGAGTGGGCTTCAAACTTTATAGACATGGTTATAAAAGTTGTAGCAGACCATGGACCAGCAGTTTCTGGAGCTCACAACACTAAAGTAACTGCAAGAGCAGGAAAAGACCTTATGTCTTCTATTGTTACCGGTATCCTTACAATTGGTCCAAGATTTGGTGGAGCTATAGATGGTGCTGCTAAATACTTCAAAATGGCAAAAGAAAAGGGAATGGATCCTGTAGAGTTTGTTGACTACATGAAGAAAGTAGAAAAAATCCCTATTCCTGGTATTGGACATAGAATTAAATCAACTAAAAATCCAGATAAAAGGGTTGAACTTCTTAAAAAATATGCAAAAGAAAACTTCCCTAGCACAGAACTTTTAGACTATGCTCTTGAAGTAGAAAAAGTAACCACTTCTAAGAAAGAAAACCTTATCCTCAACGTTGACGGAACAATCGGAGTTCTTCTTGTAGATATGTTTAGAGCTTTAGGATACAAAGATGAAGAGATAGATGAACTAATCAACGCAGGGGCATTTAACGCATTCTTTGTTCTTGGAAGAACAATTGGGTTTATTGGACACTACCTTGATGAGAAAAGACTTGATATGCCGTTATACAGACATCCAACAGATGACATTCTTTACGACGTTAAATGCGACGTTGAATAAAAAAAGGGGCTTTTTTAGCCCCTTTTTAATAAAATCAACAAACATAAAACTAATCACTACAGGATAAAAATAATGAACATTTTAGAAAAAATAGTAGGGACAAAAAAAATAGAGCTTCTAGACTATACTCCAGATTACTTAAAATTTCTTGAAAAGAAAATTTTAGAAAGAGAAGAGCCAGCTAGAGATTTTAAAGGAGCCTTAAAAAAAGAAGGAATTAACATTATTGCTGAAGTAAAAAAAGCTTCACCATCAAAAGGAGTAATAAGGGAAGATTTTGACCCAGTCTCAATAGCAAAAATTTATGAAGAAAATGGAGCATGTGCTATATCAGTATTGACAGATAAAAAATATTTCCAAGGAGATATTCTTTATTTAGAAAATATAAGAAAAGCAGGAGTAAAACTTCCTTTACTTCGAAAAGATTTTATTATAGATAAAAGACAAATTTTAGAAACCTTTGCATTTGGTGGAGATACATTTTTACTTATAGCAAAAATTCTTTCAAAAGAAGAAATAAAAGAGCTTATAGAGTATGGAAGAGAATTTGGAATGGAACCTCTTGTAGAAATACATTCTGAAGAGGAAGGGATAAAATCTTTAGAAGCAGGAGCAAAAATAATAGGTATAAATAATAGAAATCTTGAAAATTTCTCAGTAGATATTAATCTTTCAAAAAATTTAGCTCCTAAATTGAAAAAAATGGGAGCAGAAGTCATTGTTGCTGAAAGTGGACTTTCTTCAAAAGATGAATTAATAGAACTGAAAAAATATGGAGTAGATGCTTTTTTAATAGGAGAGTCCTTAGTAAAAGAAAAAAATATAGCCAAAAAACTTCAATCTTTTCTTCACTAAGAAAATTAATGTATTTCCTTATCCAAACGAT
>JAADDV010000068.1 GCA_013153795.1 Aquificota bacterium
GCATATGTTTGCTCTGCCCATACATCTCCTAATCTATATCTTCTATTAAATCCTGCTGAAGGCTGAATAGACCTTGAATCTACTGCAATATAATAAGTTCCATTTTCATCTACAGTAAAAGAGAAACTTCCATCACTATTTGTTGTAGTTTGTCCAAGACATGTTTTTGTATCATCATATAAATTTATATAAACATCTCCAATGCCAACTTTATCTGAAAGATTTCCATCTCCATTAACATCTTCATAAACGTATCCTGAAATAATGTATTCAGCAAAAGAAACAGATATATATAAAAGAAAAGAAAATAAGGTCAAAGATATTTTTTTTCTTTTTTCCATTTTGAACCCTCTTTTAATTATCTTTTAAGAATTTCTTAAATAAGTCTTCATCAAACTTTAGTCTAAATTTTACATAAGCTCCCTTTGACCAGTAGTTAGCTTCTTCAAAATCATCATCATGAAATCCTTGGACGTTATATCCTACGCTTACCCAGAAGTTTTTATATAGGGTATATCCTACTTCTGGGCCATAAGCATAAGAATAGTTTTTATTTTTATGGTCCCATAAAACACCACCATGAGCTCCGATATCTACTTTATCTGTTATGTCATAAGCAACTCTTCCTCTATACACATCTACAAAAGTATCTCCTATAGAGCCTCCTGTTGTATATTTGAAAGCATATTGCCATGATGTTCTGAGTTTTGAATTTGGCTGGATATTAAAATGTAGTGAACCTAGATATTTATGATTATATATCTCTCCTTTTGCTGCTTTCCATCTAAATTTTAAAAGAGTATTCCACACATCTGTATCTACAGGTCTATAGGCAAAACCTATAAGAAGGTCATTTTGATGTTTTTCATTTTTAAAATATCTCTCTCTTACTAAGAACGTTCCCCCTTTTCCTACTTTCGTTATACCACCAACAGTAAGAAGATGGTTAGGCTCAAAATCTCCAAATCTTATTTCATAGCCAGCAGAAAGTTTGTATCTTTTGTTTTGTAAATAAGCTCCTCTTACAGAAACAGATGTGTAATCTCCTTTATCATCACCTGTGAATGTATTTACATTCTCAACAGAAATATCTCCTGAAATCTTATCATTTATTTTAAATAAATGGTTTAATCCTATATGAGACTGAGTTCTCCAGCCACTTGCTCCATCATCAACAGTATATTTTGAAAAAGCAGTTGTATTTTCTCTTAATTTTCCTTCTAAACCTAAAGTTGTAAGGGAAACATCTTTATCAGCTCTTTCTTGATATTCTGATTGTAAATATGTGTTAAACCAGTTTGAAACTTTATAATCTATTCTTCCTATTGTTCTGGTTGGATAATACTGGCTAGCTTTATCATCTTTTATAGCCTGTTCTCTTCTTAATGAGATAGAAAGCTTTTTATTTGGTCTATATGTAAGCCCTGCAATTGCTAATCCTCTTGTATCTGTTCCTGCATCATTTTTTTCCCTATGAATTCTTCCTCCAAATGTTAAAGAAAGTTTTTCATTTACTTTCCTATCTAACATTAAACTGCCAGTTTTTCTATCTATATCTCTATTTTCAACTACTGCTTCAGCAAGAACTCTTGTTTTTCCATCTTTTGTTGTAGCTGTAATATTTGCTCCATAAGTTTCATATCCATAATCAGCAGTTATAGCAGAAAGGTTTTGATACCCTTCTTTTACTCTTTTGTAATATCCTCTTAGAGCAACATACTGATTTACTGCATATCTACCTTCTATTTTACTTGCATATCCATCATTATCAGTTTCTGTTCGTGAAATTTCCCCTAAAAGTCTAAGTTTATCAGTTTCATAAAGAACATCAGCACCATAAAGTTTTTTATCTGTTAAAACATGTTCTTCCTTTATCCCTGTTATTCCAAACCTTAACTTACCGTCAAGGAATCTTTTTTCTCCCCTTAAACCATATGTATATTTTTCTTCTTGTAGATTGTCAGTTTCATAAATAACAACTATATAGTTAGGATTAAAATTATCATCAAATTGTTTTATAGGCTCATGAAAAATAATAAAACCTTCTTCATAGTTTATGGTGTAATCAGTAAATCTATTTAATTCTCTTCTATCTAAAATAATGTTTGGATTAAATCTATCTCGTGTTTCTATCCATATTCTTTCTGAATATTCTCTTACTGAGTTTTTTAAAAAATAAGGACCAGAAATTCCTTTTCCGGGAATTTCTTCTTTTAGTTGCTCCTGACTATTTTTAGTTATAAATCCTTGAATACGATAATTTTTTTCTTTTTGAATATTTAAATCAACTCCATTAAATGTTCTGTTATATCTGTTAAATTCTAAATCTGAACCTATATTTGTTCTATAATCTCCAAACATTAGATAAGAAAGGTCTTTTTCTACTTTAAAGAAAAGTCTGTTTTTACTTCTAGCTTCAAAATATTGTTCACTATCTTCTCCATAAATTGGGTAATATTGGTTTTCTTCAGTAGAAGGGATATTTTGATTCATTAAAACATTATCTGGTTTTTCAGTTTGATATCTAAAGGTTACTGTATAATCTTTTACACTTCCTTTAGCAAAAACAGCTCCTTGTCCTTTTAATCTTGTTCCATCTTTATGTTTAAAAGGCATTTGAGTTTGGTCAGGATTGTTTTTTGTATCACCAAATCCAATACCACCTTCTATATTACCAACAACAATCCATGGTCTTTTTTCTGGATAAAATCTGACAGTAAATTCTTTTTCTATTTCTCCATACCATATTTTTACTCTTCTTTCTTCTGTAGAAGAAGCAGGAGAAAGTTTTAAAACAGCTTTCCCAGCATAAGCTTTTACTTTTAAAGGTCTATCTCCAAATCTTAGCCACTCTCCAGTTGATTCGTCCCATATATCTCCTTTATCAACATAAGCTTCTATAAAAGTAGTATTTCTTATAGGAACTCCATCTTTATCTAAAAGTTCTACAGTAATATATGCTGGAGTTTTACCATCTGCTGGAGGTCTTTCAGGAAATATTTTAACTCTAAGCTTTGTTACATCATCTGAAACAAAAATAGTTTTTTTATATGAAACATTGTTTGTTTTCAAAATAATTTCATTTTTTCCTTTTTTTAAAGGAACACTTATATATTTAACAGATAATAAATTCAAATCTTTGTCTTTTATCTTTTCCCCAATTTTATCCTCAGAAACTTCATTTCCATTTACATAAAGCTTATAAGAAGCTTTCAAGGGAACATTTATGATTATATCTGTTGTTTGCTCTGTTTGAGTTTGATTATCTTCTGGATAAATAATTCCATAATCAACTTCTTTCTTTACTTTTTTTTCCTCTTTTTTTTCCTCTTTTTGATAAAGTTTTAAAACCTCTTCTTCTAAATCTTTATAAATATCAAAACCATATATTTTTACTAAATGGTCTCTCTTATCTTTTCCTACAATAAATATAGGCATATTTTTTAAAGAAATTTTTTCTTGAGCTAAAAATTGAAGTTTAAAGTCAATTTCATCAGAGCCTTTAATAGAAGGAATTTTTACAATATAAAATCCATTTTCTTTTTTCGGATAAACTTTTTTTCCGTTTAGTAAGGCACTATTTAAGACATAACTGAAACCTTTTGGTGGTTTAAATACAAGATAAACATCTTTTATTTCTGGTAGATAATGAATTTTAGGTATCCAGATATTAAGGACATATAAACCTTTATTTATATAATCTGATAAATCTATCTCTTTTTCTGAAGCACCAAAAGGTATTACTCTTATTTCTACTCTTCTATTTTCAGGAGTCCCTTCTGGGGATATTCTATTTTCTACAACTGGCTCTAATGTATCTTTAGCTTCTTCATCTATAAATACTAATTTTCCATCTACAATTTCCGCTTCTGCACAAGAATAACCTACTATATCTGGTCTTCCAGCTTCACTTCCTATAAGTTGCTCTGCAAATTTTTCTGACTCTTCTAAAGATAAGAATTCTCCTGCATATACATAGTATTCTTTTTTCTCAAATCCAATAATTTTTTCTTTTATATATACTTTAACTTCAGGAAATTTTTCTTCTATTTCTTTTTTCTTTCTGTAAGCTTCTTCCTTATCTGTTGTTTTTAAAACTAAAACAGAGTATATAGGTTTTATACCTGTGTTAATAATCTTATTTTCTTCTGTTTTTGTTTCTAAACTTTCAATAACCCCTGTAGGTATTTTTGCTTCTACTTCATAAGATGTTTGAGGTGTTTCTTTAATTTCCTGCTCTATAATCTGAGTTTGTTTTTGTTGTTTTTCTACTGGTTGCAGGTTTATTTCTTGCTCAACAGGAGCTATCTCTATTTCTGTTTCAGGTTTTGCTTCGACAACAGTTTCCTTCTCTAAACTTTTTTCTATAGCTTCAATAGGATATGTTCCCTTTAGATGTTTAATCATAAATTCTTTAGCTTCAGCTTCTGAAGTAAACTCTCCTAGATATACGTAATACTCTTTTTTCCCAAATGAAGTTATTTTTTCTTTTACAAAAGTTTTTAATTTAAATTCTTTTTCATAATCAGAAGCTATACTTTCTGCAAGTTCTTTATTGTTTGTTATAGCTACTAGAATTGAATAGAACAAGGAAGATTTTTTAGGTTTTAATCTTTTTTCTGTTGAAACAATTTTTTCTGTAGATACAGCTGAAGGAATTTTATCTTTTATAGAAGTTGTTTCCTTTATAACTTCTTCAGGCTCTTTTGTTATTTGAACTCCTTTTGTTTTAACAATAAAACCTGTAAAACCATATTTTCTTAAAAGTCTTTTTAAAGGTATAAGTTCTTTTACATTTCCAGCTTTACCTATTCTTACTGTATAAAATCCCTTTTCATTTTTATATATAAAAGCCTGACCTTTAAGTTTTTCTGGAAGTCTTTGTATAAATCTTTGAGCATTGTATTCTGTGCTAAAAGCTCCAAGCTGAATAGAGTAATAACCAATTTGATTAGTGCTTTTTTCAATATTTTTTCTAGATATTTTTTTCTTAGTTTTATATTGTTCTTTCTTTTCTTGCTTTTTTGTATTTATAATTTCTTTATAAGTTTTATCTGTAGAAACAGTAATAGTTTCTACTTTAGGTTTTAAAATTTCCTCTTCTTTTTTAGCTATTATAGTTTTTGATACAAAACCTTTTATTTTATGTTTTCGTAAAAGCCTTTTTATGTGAACAAGCTCTCTTTGATTTTTGGCTTTACCTATTCTTACTGTATAAAATCCTCTTTCATTTATATAGACAAAAGCTTCTTTTTTTAGCTCTTCAGGTAAAGACCTTAATTTCCTTTCAGCATTTTCTTTTTTACTGAAAGCTCCTATTTGAACAGAATAAACTTTTTCTATCTGCTGAGCTAAAGTTTTACCTGCTATTAAAGTTGTTCCTAATAAAGCTATTCCTAGTTTCTTCATTTTATCTCAACCCTTTTTAAATCTATTAAATGTTCTTTTAAAAATTTCTTAACAGCTTCTGCTCTTAATAAAGAGAGATTTTTATTATCTTTTATTTCAGGATTAACAACTCTTACTGCGTCTGTATGACCTTTTATCTTTATATAAAGGTGTTTAAAGTTTATTTTTCTTAAATGTTCAACTAATTTTTCTAAACTTTTTTTCGCTACAGGAGACAATTCGGCTTTTCCAAAATCAAAATAAACAACTAGTTCATATTCTTTATCTTTTATAATTCCAAATTCAACAGGTATATTTACAGGAATAGGATTTTCTTTTTCTGTTGGTTTAAATTTAAAACTTATAATAGCTTCTGGTTTTATCACTCCTCTCTTAACAGAAGAAATCCAGTTTAATTTTAGTTTTTCTTTAGGCATTATAATAGGCATCTGCCAGTAAAAGTATCCATTATCTATTTCTGGGTCTTTAAAAGGTGCTCCATTTAGATAAACAGTTCCTTTTTCTGGCACTGCTTGTGATTTTTCTTTATAAATAACTTCATATAAAGGTTCTTTAGATTTATTCTCGATAATTAGATAATGTTTAACTTTTATATTTTCTTTTAAAGGCTCTACTAAAATATCGTCAATACCTCTTTCTAGTTTTAATTTTCCTTTTATCTTTTTAAAAGTTTCAAAAATTTGAATTTCTGGTTTAAATGGAGCTAGAGCAAAGTTAACCTTATGCATTTCTCCTGGATAAACGTCTGCAAAAACAGTATCTGGGTCTCCGGCATTTCTACTGTTGAGGACAATAAGTTTTGCTCCTTTTGGTAAAGAGGTTTTATCTATTTTCACTACATAAGTTCTTGGATTTAAATTATCAAAATGATATTTTCCTTCTACATCAGTAACTGCATATCTTCCATTATCAAGATATATTTTTGCTCCTTGGATAATAGGTTCATTTTCATCATGAATACGATTATTATTCTGGTCTATAAATACTTTTCCAAAGATATATCCTTTATCTGTAAAAAGACCTTTTGTAATTTTTATATAGGCAAAAGCCTGATTTGAATAAATAGGTGTAGTAAGATTTAAATCTAGCCAGCCAGTTGCATCTGCTAGGTTTTTATGTTTTCCTTCTTGAGCTGAAGAAATTACAGATGTATAAAACTCTACTACTTTTTCTTCTTCTGGAGCTAAATCACCTATATTCCATTTTAAAACTCTTCCGTTTCCTTCTATAGAAGGTTCATTGTATCTAACTGCATCTAATTTAGTAGTCTTTTCTTTGTATCTAAATCCTCTTGGTAAATAATCTTTTACCTCTACACTATAGGCTGTTATATTTCCGTTATTCTTCACAGAAATACGCCATTTAACTAAGTCTCCTACAGATGCAACAGAAGGATAAACTTCTTTTTTAACAATAAGACTTTTCTTAGGAGCTTTTCCTAAAGGTATTTTTACAAGAATAGCACCTGGAAAGTTTTCATCTATATAAAATTTTTCTCCTGTATAGGGCTCTCCTGATTCTGGATACCATACTTCATTTTCTTTAAGTTTTACAGGTTCATAAATTTCTTTAAGTTGTGCATTTGCTCCTTCACATTCAAAATCAACTTCAAGAAAATACCATCCTCTTAAATCTGGTTCAAAGTTTTGGAAAATAAATTCAAAAGTGCCTTCTCCTGCTCCTGCACCATATTTTGTTGAAGTTAATTGTGGATTTGTCTGCCTTCCAAGTTCAGGATTTGAGTAGTAATCTAGTAAATCATTATCAACTAAATAATATTCTCTACATGTTTCATCTGTGCATCTATAAAAATAAACACAAGCTTTTTCTATTTTTTCGTTTGTATCAGCATCATAAACGTATCCTGCCGGGTCTAAAGGAAGAATTAACTCTTTTGTTCCATCTTCTAAAACTCTTATTTTTACTACATATCTTTTATTATCACAGGAAACTTCATTTCCAGCTTTATCCCAGCACTTTTCTTCCCCTGTGTTTTCTACAGAATCAAAGTAAATTTTTTCTATTTGAGGAGAAAGATAGTAGGAAGTATCTTTATATTCTCCATATATAGAAAGTCTATATTTGTATCCATATCTTAGGACATTATAAAGAGGTTTTATATTCCCTTCTTCATCATAAAGAATATATCCATTATCATCTGTCCATAAAACAATAGGAGGTGTATCTGTTCTATTGCCATTTTCGTCAAATTCATAAATAACAACTTTATGTTTTTCTAGTTTTTCTTGAGCAATACTTGCCCCTACAGATACAGTAACATTAACAACAGCTGTAGCAGGTTGAATATCTTTTATAATATTGAAAGTAAAATCAGCTTTTTCTATGTCTTCTGCAAAACCTTTAATAGCTATAACAACATCTTTAAAACTTCTTTCTAAAACGTAAACTCTTGTGATAAATTTTACTCTCTCACCTGGAGAAACCAGCCCAAGGTCTATATATCCGTCTCCATTTGTATCTGTTAAAGGATTTCCATTTTCATCAAAGAAAACAACTCTCATTACTGTATTATCTATATTTTTTGAGCTTCCCTTATCCCAGAAAATATTTATAATTTGAGGAGTATTCCCTAAATTCCAGCCTTCGTTTAAAAAGTCAACATACATTCCTCTTCCAGATGTCATACTAAGAACAACCATTCTATCATCTTCATCTGTATACTTATTACTACCAGTAAAAGAATCATTATCATCTGTATCATCAAGA
>JAADDV010000187.1 GCA_013153795.1 Aquificota bacterium
AGAGAGTAACTCATCAAATTCTTAGCTTCAGCTATAAAAATTCTTCCTGAATATGAAAGGGGAGTTGTTTTTCGTCTTGGAAGAGTTATTGGTGCTAAAGGTCCAGGACTAGTTATCTTAATTCCAATCATAGATAAAATGGTAAGAGTTTCTTTAAGAGTAGTAACCTTAGATGTTCCTACTCAGGATATTATTACAAAAGATAATGTTCCTGTTAAAGTTGATGCTGTTGTATATTTTAGAGTTGTAGACCCAGTCAAAGCTATTGTCAATGTAGAAGATTATATTTATGCTACCTCCCAGATAGCTCAAACAACCTTAAGAAGTGTTTGTGGACAAGCAGAATTTGATGAGTTACTCTCTCAAAGAGACAAAATAAACATGAAACTTCAAGAGATAATAGATAAAGAAACAGATGCATGGGGAGTTAAAGTAGTATCAGTTGAATTAAAAAGAATAGATTTACCAGAAGAGCTTGTAAAAGCTATGGCTAAGCAGGCTGAAGCAGAAAGAGAAAGAAGAGCAAAAATTATATCTGCTGAAGCTGAATATCAAGCTGCAGAAAAGTTAGTAGAAGCAGCCCAAATGCTTTCAAAACAACCTTTAGCTATTCAATTAAGATACTTAGAGACATTAAATAGTATTGGACAAAAAGGAACAAAAACTATTGTGTTCCCATTCCCTACGGAAGTTTTAGAAATTATAGAGGCACTAAAGAAAAAAGAAAAATAAATTAAAAGCTCCCATATGGGAGCTTTTAAAAATTAATACATTAAGCTTTAGCAGTTTCTAAAGATTTAACACAAGATAAAACATCATCATAGTTAGGTTCCTCTGTAATTTCAGGAACAAGCTGTTTGTAAACAATCTTGCCATCAGAATCAACAACAAAAATAGCCCTTGCTAAAATTCCTTTTAATGCTCCTTCTGCAATTAAAACACCATATTTTTCCATATCTCTGTATCTAAAGTCAGATGCAACAGTTACATTTCCAATGTTATAAGATTCACAAAATCTTTTTTCTGCGAATGGTAAATCCATTGAAACAACTGTTACATCAATATCAAGACCAGCAACCATTTCATTAAATTTCTTAGTTTCTGTTTCACAAACTGGAGTATCTAAAGAAGGAACTGTAATAATTAATTGAGGTTTTCCTTTTGCTCCTCCAATTGTTTTTTCAGAAAGGTCTGAAGCTACTACTATTGCTTCAGGAGCTCTGTCTCCTACATTTAATTCTGGTCCAGCCAGTGCTACTGGATTTCCTTTTAAAGTAACTGTTACTGCCATTTTTCTAACCTCCTCAAGTTTAATTTAAATTAAAGATGATTTTAAAAGATAAAAAAGGAGCCTTTTATGATATTTATCAAACACTGTTTTATTTGAATAGTATTAAAAAGTTATTAATCTAAGAGGAAAAGCTATTTATGACAGTCTTTAGATATAGGACAAGAAGCACACTTTCCTTTTTCGGAGTAAGCTTTGAATTTTTTATATAGAAAACGGATAGAAAGAAACAAAATGAAAAATACTATTAGATAATCAAAATGAAATTTCATATCAAAAGAGAGGGCTTAAAAGCCCCCTTTAAAAATTTTAATGAATATTTTTCCAGATTTTTCTTTTCCACGCATACGTAAGACCAACCATCACAAGCATATAAGCAAGAACAATAAGGCCTACTTTCTTTCTTTGTTCTTTGTGAGGGTCTGAAATTTCGTCTAGATATTTGACAATATCATGCTGAGATTTTTCGTCAATTCCAAGTCTTGGCATTGAAGTTCCATGAAGAATTTTGCTAGGTCTATTAATGAAAGCATGTAGGTATTCTTCTCCTTTTGCTTTGTAAATAATAGATAAATCTGGCGGAACTTTTCCTAGATACTTCTTGAGATTTTCTTCAGGCGTTTCAGCATATATTTTTTGGTACTTAATACTATGACATCTTACACAAGCTTCAACAGTTTTTTCTTTTGGTGACATATCTTTTTTAGCAATTCCTTTTAAGTAAGCAGTAATATCAGCTGCCTGCTGGTCATTTAAACCTAAAGGTGGCATTGCAAATTTCGGATTTTCTGTTGCTTTTTGAGGGTCTTTTAAGAAGTTAATCATAAACTTTTCATCTATAACAGCAGCTATATTAGAAAGGTCAGGAGGAACAACTCCAAAAGAAGCTGCAGCTGTTTTTGGATCCATTGGAGGCTTAATACCTTCTACTTTGATTCCGTGGCAAGAAGTACAGAACATTTTTGTAGCTTCTTTCCCTTTTGCAGGGTCTCCAGTTCTTACAGCTGGTTCAGGTAAATCTGAAAACTCAAAATCAGGTAATTTATATTTTTCAATAGCTTCTTCTATCTCTTTATGCATGATACTATGAGCAAGGGGCTCTATACCCCAATATCCAATAAGAACTAACACTACTATAACTAATAAAATTTTTAACTCTTTCATTGTTGCCCACCTCCACTAGCCACCTGCTTTTTCTCAATAAATGAGATTATTGGTAATGAGAAGAAGAAAATAAAGTAAACAATAGCTCCTATAAATCCAAGCCATGCAAATAAACCTGTTGGAGGAAGTTTTCCTAAGATTGTTAAGAAAACAAAATCTATAATGAATATCCAAAACATTATTCTAAATAAAGGTCTGTGTTTTCCACTAACTATAGGAGACCTGTCTAACCAAGGTAAAAATAGTGGTAAAAACATAGATGCCACAAAAGCTATTAAACCTAAAGTTTCACTAAAGAAGAAACCTCTTAAAACTTCATAAAATGCTAGGAAATACCATTCTGGATATATATGAGGTGGTGTCTGTAAATAGTTTGCAGGTTGGAAGTTAATTGGATCCATTGCAAATCCATAGTTAAAGAATACAAGATAGAAGAAAAATAGTAAAAATACAGACATTACAAAGAATTCCTTAGACATGAATACAGGCCAGAAAGGAATTCCATTCTTTTTCTTTTCTTCTTTTGTCATAGGTATACCATCTTCATTATTAGAACCAACTATTCTTACTGCATACATATGAATAACAGTAAATACTAAAATTAAAGCTGGTAGTAGCGTAACGTGTAAAGCAAAGAATCTTGTTAAAGTAGCATCTTCAACAATATAGTTACCTCTTATCCAGATAACTAAATCAGGTCCGATAAATGGTATTTTTTCAAAAAGAGTTGTGATTGTTTGGGCTGCCCAGTAAGACATTTGTCCCCAAGGTAAAAGGTATCCTGTAAATGCAGTAGCAGACATAAGCACAAATAAAATAAATCCTGTAACCCAAACTACTTCTCTAGGAGCTTTATAAGAGCCATAATAAATACCACGAGCCATATGGATAAATAAAACAAGGAACATAATTGATGCACCTACTGCATGAGTATGCCTGAAGACCCAGCCGTAAGAAACATCCATCATAATAGTTTTGTTTACACTATCAAAAGCAAGCTTCGAATCTGGTTTGTAATACATAAGAAGTATAATTCCAGTAACAACAAGTATGACAAAAACCAGCATAGTAAGAACACCAAAACTCCATAAAAAGTTGATATTCTTTGGAAGGTAATATTCAGACATCATTACCCTCCAAAGCTCACTGATAGCTAACCTTTCATCAAGCCATTTCATTAATCCGCCTTTTTTTGCCATCTTACTCCTCCTAGCCTTTCATCATTTTTTGATATTCGGGACCTGCTTCTCCTAAAATTATTTTAGTCCCTTCTAATTTAAATGGTGGAATATCCAATGGTCTTGGAGGAGGTCCAAAAATGTTTCTTCCACAGGCATCATATTCTCCACCATGACAAGGACAATGCCATATTTTCTTTTCAGCTTCCCAGTTTGGAATACAACCTAAATGAGTACAAATACCAACAACAACTGTATACTCATCTAAAATAGAGCGATTTTCACATTTACCCATATCAGGAGTTCTTCTTAAAACAAAAACAGGTTTCCCCCTCCAGTTAACAACTTTTATCTGACCAGGTTTTACAGTAGAAAGGTCAAATGTTACAGTTGCTTGAGCTTTGACTTCAGGGAGAGGTTCCCATGTTTTATACATGGCATAAAGAACCCCAGCAGCACCAACGGCAGCCCATCCTCCTATAGCATATAGGAGGAAATCCCGTCTACTAACTTTTTCTTCTGCCATTTTAAAACCTCCTATATTATTTGTATATAAAGTAAGTTTTATCTAACTATAAGAATAGCTTAAAATCTTTAAAATTTAAAGTATAAACGTGATTTTTATCATATTTAATCCTATTTAAATAAAACATTGATTCAAAACAAATGAAAATCTTTAATAATTATATTTTTGTTTTACTACTTCCCATAAAGCTATTGCTGTTGCTGAAGAAACATTTAAAGAAGTTACTTTTCCTTTCATAGGAATTGTTGCTATTAAATCTGAAGTATCAAGTATGGTTTTAGAAACTCCTTTTCCTTCTGAACCAACAACAACAGCAAGAGGGAAAGGAAAAGATAGTTTATGAATAGGTTTTCCACCTTTTTCTACAGAAAGAACCCAACCTCCTTTTTTCTTAAATTTATCTAAAAATTGTCTTAAATTTCCTGTTTTTAAAATAGGTATGTGAAATATAGCTCCTGTGGAAGCTTTTACTACAACTTCATTTATAGGAGAACTTCTTTCTCTTGGGATAACAATACCATGAGCTCCTAGGACTTCAGCTGTCCTTATTATATTCCCTACATTTTGAGGGTCTGTAATATGGTCTAAAATTAAAGCTATTCCTTCCTTTTCTAAAATATGATTTATAAACTCTTCTTCTTTCCAATATTGGACAGGACTAAGTAAAGCAACAACTCCTTGGGTTTTTTTTGTTCCTGCTAATTCTTCTATTTTTTTTCTAGGAGCTTTTTGAACTTTTATTTTTCTTTTTTCTGCCAGTTTTACCAACTCTTTAGGTGGATGAGAATCATGAGCTACAAGAATTTTTTCAATGCTTCTTTCTGCTTTTAAAGCTTCAATAATAGGGTTTCTTCCCCAGATAACAAAGTTATTTTCTTTATTTTCCATTTAATCCTCTATTTGTTTAATATCATCTATTTTCCAGTTTAAAGATTTTCCTGTTATAACCCAGTATTCTTTTTTCTTTATAGGCTTATTTTTATCTCCAGAAATAATATTTCCTTCATTATCTTCTATATAATCTATCATTTCAGTTTCTATTTCTGCTACTATTTTTCGGACATTATCTTTATCTTCTATATGAATAATATCCACATTTTTAACTTTTATATCTTTAACAACATTTCTAAAACCTTTTTCTGTTAATTCCATTAATTGCATTTCAAGATGATTGTAGAGTTTATCAGTAAGATAGTCTTTAATAGAGATTAAATCTCCCTTTGACCAACTTTTTAAAAAGGCTTTATACATATTTTTTATCATATTGCGTAAATATATTTCATTTATCTCTTCTCTTTCTTTTGTTTTTTTTTCCTCATCAACACCAAGTAAAAAAGTATTTTGATTTATATATTTATCCTTATTTAAAGTCGGTTTTTTTTTAAATCTTTTAAAAAGAAAATAAATAATACCTCCTATAAGAAGAATTTCTAAAAGACCAGGAGCTCCTATTTGAAATCCATATCCAAGAAGAAAAGAAAGAATAGCTCCAAAAATCAGTCCTCCTATTATCCATTTAAAAATAGGATTGTTTAGAAAAGAGGGTTTTTTCTTTATAGAAGTATTAATATTTTGTTTATAGCTTTTTTTTTGAATTTCTTTTTTAGATAAATCTTTTCTTTCTTTTAGAAATTTTGAAGAGTTATAACTTTTAAATCCAGAGCTTTTTATACTTCCTAGTTTTGCTTCAGGAAAAGAAATTAGTAAGAATATAACAATTAAAGAGAAAAAAAATACTTTTTTCATTTTTATCCTCAACATCTTCTGTTCTTTAGTAGAATGTTTCGGAGAAAAATTTTATCAAATAAATTTTAAGAAAGTTTTTCTTTTATCTTAATATGATAACCTTTTACAGCATCCGATGCAGATATAGGTTTACTATTTGGAAATTGTACTTTTTTTATTAAAATTTTTCCTTTTCCTGTTTGAACAATAAACCCTTTGTTTTTTATAATCTCTACTATTTCTCCTGGATTTCCTGTTGAATTTTCATCAACAATTTCAGCATCTAAAATTTTTATTTCCTTATCTCTAAAAGAGGCAAAGGCTTTTGGCCAAACTTTTAAAGCTCTAATTTGATTAAAAATTTCTTTCGCAAATTTTTCCCATATTATTTTTCCTTCTTCTTTTTTTATAGGCTTAGCATAAGTTGCCTCTTCATGATTTTGTGGTTTTTTAGTTATCTCATTTTTTTCTATTTTGTTTAAAACTTCTATTAAAAGAGTAGCACCTTCTTGTGCAAGTTTATCGTGAAGAGAAATAATATCATCCTTGTCTTCTATTTGTATTTCTTTACAAGCATAAATATCTCCTGCATCTAACTCTTCTGTTATTTCCATAATACAGACCCCAGTTTTTTCCTTACCTTCCATTAAAGCTCTGTGAATTGGAGCTGCCCCTCTAAATTCAGGTAATAAAGATGCATGAACATTTATAGTCTTGTATTTTGGAAGTTCTATTATCTCTTTAGGAAGGATTTTTCCATATGCAACTACTACAAAAATATCTGGATTAAGTTCTTTTAATTTTTGATATAAATCTTCATTATTTTTTATTTTTTCTGGCTGCAAGACAGGAATATTGTGTTTTTGTGCAAATTCTTTTACAGGAGGAGGAGTTAGTTTTTTTCCTCTACCTTTAGGTTTATCTGGTTGAGTAACTACTGCTAAAACTTTGTGTCTTGAGTTTATTAAACTTTCTAAACTTTTTACAGCAAAATCAGGAGTTCCCCAAAAAATAACATTCATTATTAATCCTCTTTTATGGTCCTAAAGATATAGTAACTTTATAAACAAAATCTATTTCAGCCTTCTCAGGTTCTTTTCCTGTTGATTTAGATGATAATATTTGAAAGGAGTAAATTTCAACTTTTTCATCTTGAGTTTCTTTAGCTATTTCTTTTGCCAAAAGATTTACATTTACTGAGTAATCTCCTAATTGCCTAAATTCTGGAGGTAATACAATTTTATTAGCAATAACTCCATCGACATCAGGGCAATTTAAATTTTCATTAAGGTCGGTGCATTTACAATGAACAGACCCATCAGGTGATGAACATATTAACTTTTCAGATAATAAACTAGATATTACATAATCAGCTGTCCCTTTTGCAGCTTCTAAGGCTGTTGTATATCTTTTTGTTATTCCTGAAGTATTACTTTCGTTTGTTAACATATATAATAAAGCCCCTATAAAAGTTAGAGCTATTAATCCTAAAACAAGAGTTGTAACTAAGGCTATACCTTTATTATTTTGATTTTTCATACTCTCCACCTTAAAGATTTATTGGCTTAATAGTAATTTTTAAAACTTTCCAGCGATAATGTTCATAATCTTTAGGTAGTTTTAGTTTTATGTTATCTATTTCCAAATATCCTAAAGAGTTATCAAAAGTAAACTCAGGGTCATATTTTCCTTCCTGAACAAGAAGATATATAGTTATTAGTTTTAATTGTTTTCTTAATTCATCCGATGTAATAACTCCATCACTATTTATATCTGCAAATAATCCAGAGCTATCTAAAGCTCCATCTTCATTACTATCTTTAAAAGACTCTGTGCTTTCTATATCTATCTTTCCATTTAAATCTGTGTCTAACCAATATTTGATTTTAAAATCAGCAACACAATCTAAAACAGGTTTTCTATTTCTCAATAATTTTTTTGTATATGGATTACAATCTGCTGGAATGTTGTAGGAAGTAAGAGTATACTCAATAAGATGACAGATTTGATTTCTACAATCAAATCTACCTAAAGAGTTAACTAAATCTCTATCTATTGGAAAGCCAATAAAAACTCCTTCTTTCGGACATC
>JAADDV010000063.1 GCA_013153795.1 Aquificota bacterium
TATGACCTTACTTTTAGATTTTTTGATATACCTGTTTTTTATTCTCCTTATTTTACATATCCTACTGTCCAAAGAAAAACGGGCTTTTTAACTCCTGAATTTGGAAGAGACTCTTATAACAATTTATTTTTTAAATTTCCATATTTTTATGTTATTGATGATAGCTCAGATATTACAGCTACTGTTGATTTCAGAAGCGGTCAGGGAGAAGGACTTAGTTTAGAGTATAGAAAAAAATTTTCTAAAAAAAGCAGTTTAACTGGAGAAATTTTTTATTTTAGAGATAAAGGAAATGGAGGCTGGTGGGAAGGAAGAGAAACAACTCCTTTAGAAAATAGGTGGAGAATTAAAGGAAAAGGATATTTTAAATGGAAAGATTTTGATATTTATGCAAATATAGATTTACCTAGTGACCCTTACTTTTATGAAGATTTTTATAATGTTTCTAGCTTAAGATATCTATCTTATACAAAATCTCAAATTTTAGCTATTCAAAATAAAAAAAATTATATTTTTGAGATAAATTTTGATTATATATATGACCTTAGTAGCCCAACAAATGCATATACTCTTCAAAGATTTCCAGAAGTTAGATTTTATTACAAAAAAAAGCGTCTTTTAAAAGAAATACCTCTTTATTTAGATTTTCTTTCAGTTAACACAAATTTTTATAGAGAAGAAGGAGAAAAAGCTATAAGGTCTGATAATGCCGTTAATATAGGTTTTTATAATATGATAGGAGACTTATACAATACCCTTGAGATAATTCCTCGATATACAGCTTACTTTTTTATAAATGGAAACTTAAGAAATAGCAGATATAGAAGTTTAGTCCAGCTAAAAGATACTTTAAGATATTCTATTTATAACTCTTTTGAAAAATTTTCTCTTTTTACTATTCCTCAAATAGAATTTAATAATGTCCCAGCTTCAAGTCAGGGAAAACTTCCTTTTTTTGATAAAGAAGACAGATTACGTGAAAAAAGTGATATAGACATTTCTTTATACAATATAGCAAATATAGATAATGATTCTTTTTTTAGATGGGAAATTTCAACAGGATATGCAAGAAAAGGAATTTATTTTGTTTCTGATACTCCATATAAAGGTTACTGGAAACCTTTTAAAAATAGCATTTTATTTGATATAAATGATTTTCATGGAGAGCAACTTCTTTATTATGACTTTAAGCTTGGATATATTACAAGGAGCATTACATCTTTAACTATACCTTTTAATAAAAATTTTTCTTATACAATTACTCATTCTTTTGATAAGGGACAAGAAGAAAAAAGTTTACATCAAATATATCAAAAACTTTCAGCAAGATATAAAAACTTTTTATTTGAAGGGTCATTACTTAATAATATAAAAGATGGATATACTCAACAAAAAAGAGTAAAACTTACTTATGACCGAAAATGTTGGAGCATGTCTATAAAGTATATAGAAGATTATAATGTAGATTCAGGAAAAACTTTTAGTAGTGTTGTTTTATCTATTGATATTCTTTCTACTGAATATAAAATCCCATTTATTCAATCAACAGGCTATAAGTAAGCATTAATAACTAAAATTAATAAATCAGAGAAAATTTTTATTAAATTCCATCAAACCTTTTATTTACAAATACAACAAATACAAGGTTTTTGTGCTATAATAGTTAATGTTTTAACTTTCTAGAGAGGTAAGTTCTTGAATTTCAAAGATAAAACAGTCCTTGTTACAGGTTCAACAAGAGGTATCGGAAAAGCTATAGCTACAGAGTTTGCTAAAAGAGGAGCATCAGTTATTATCACAGGAAGAAATAAAGGAAATGCTGAAGTTGTTGCTAACAATATAAAAAATGAATTTGGTGTTGAAGCTTATGGCTTTAAATTAGATTTTTCTGAAAATATAGAAGACCAATGGAAAGAAATATCAAATGTAGCTGGTAATGTTGATATTCTTGTTAATAATGCAGGTCTTACAAGAGATACACTTTTTATAAGAATGAAAGATGAAGACTGGGAAGAAGTTATAAATGCAAATCTCACAGGAACTTTTAAAATAACAAAGCTTGTTGTTAAAGGAATGATGAAAAAGAAATGGGGAAGAATTATTAATATCTCTTCTGTAGTTGCCTTTACTGGAAATGCTGGTCAGGTAAACTATGCTACAACAAAAGCAGGACTTATAGGATTTACAAAATCTTTAGCAAAAGAGCTTGCCTCAAGAAATATAACAGTAAATGCTGTAGCACCAGGTTTTATAGAAACAGACATGACAGATAAAATCCCTGCTGAAATAAAAGAAAAATATCTTGAGCAAATACCTCTTGGAAAATTTGGAAAACCTGAAGATGTAGCTTATGCAGTAGTCTTTTTAGCTTCAGATTTAGCTTCATATATAACAGGAACAACTATCCATGTAAATGGTGGAATGTTCTAAAAAATAATAAATAAAAAATCGGAGGTCTCTAAAGAATGGAAGAAAGAATTAAAGAAATTATTGCTGACCAACTTGGAATTGATGTTAACCAAATAAAGCCAGAATCTAAATTTGTTGATGACTTAGGTGCTGATTCTTTAGATGTTGTTGAGCTTATTATGGCTTTTGAAGAAGAGTTTGATGTTGAAATTCCTGATGAAGATGCAGAAAAAATCCAAACAGTTGCAGATGTAATAAATTACATCAAAGAGAAAAAAGGAGAATAATAAATCATGAGAAGGGTCGTCGTTACCGGGATAGGCGCAGTAACACCTTTAGGTCATAACGTAAAAGATACCTGGGAAGCTTTAATCTCAGGTAAAAGCGGTATTGATGTTATCAAACGTTTTGACCCTTATTCTTATAATCTTCCTGTTGTTATAGCAGGAGAGGTAAAAGACTTTGACCCTAAAAAATACCTAAACCCAAAAGATGCTAAAAGAATGAGCGATTTTGTTAAGTTTGCTATGGTTGCTGCTAAAGAAGCTATAGCAGACTCAGGTTTAGACCTTGATAAAATAGACCTTACAAAAGCAGGTGTTATTGTAGGAACCGGTATCGGCGGCCTTAGAGATATAGAAGAACAACAAACTCTTTTACTTCAAAAAGGAGCAAGGAGAGTTTCTCCTTTCTTTATTCCGTCTGGGATATCTAATATGGCTTCTGGCTATATATCTATAGAGTTTGGTTTTAAAGGACCTAACTCCTGTGTAGTTACAGCTTGTGCAACAGGAACCCATGCAATAGGAGATGCATTTAAGATTATTCAGCGTGGCGATGCTGATATTATGATAGCTGGTGGAACAGAATCAGCTATAACACCTCTTGGTATTGCTGGGTTTGCAAATATGAAAGCCCTTTCTACTAGAAATGAAGAGCCTCAAAAAGCATCAAGACCCTTCGATGCTAAAAGAGATGGTTTTGTAATGGGAGAAGGTGCTGGGATTCTTATTTTGGAAGAGCTTGAACATGCAAAGAAAAGAGGAGCAAAAATTTATGCAGAAGTAGTTGGATACGGTATGACAGGAGATGCTTATCATATAACAGCTCCTAGTGAAGATGGAGATGGAGCTGTAAGAGTTATGGAAATGGCTTTAAATGATGCAAGGTTAAATCCAGAGGAAGTTGACTATATAAATGCTCATGGAACATCGACTCCTTTAAATGATAAAGTTGAAACTCTTGCTATAAAGAAAGTTTTTAAAGACCATGCATATCAGCTTAAAATAAGCTCTATAAAATCTATGATTGGACATCTTTTAGGAGCAGCTGGAGCTGTAGAAGCTGTAGCAACAGTAAAAACTATAGAAACAGGAATTATACCTCCTACAATAAATTATGAATATCCCGACCCTGAATGTGATTTAGATTATACTCCTAATAAAGCAGTTGAATATCCTGTAAAAACGGCTATATCAAACTCTTTTGGATTTGGCGGAACAAATGCATGTTTAGCATTTAAAGCTTATGAAGAATGAAATTGAAAAACCTTTCTTAGATAGAATAAAAAAGCTTGAAGATAAGCTAGGTTATACTTTTAAAGATAAAACTTTACCTTTAACAGCTTTGACCCATCGTTCATTTGTAGCAGAGTATCCAAAAAAACTAAAAGATTACGAAGTTTTAGAGTTTTTAGGAGATGCAGTTCTTTCTCTGATTGTAAGTGAAATCTTAATCAAAGCTTATCCTGATGCAAAAGAGGGAGAGCTTTCTCAAATCCGTTCAGCAGTTATAAGTGAAGCATATCTTTCAAAACTTGCAAGAATGATAGGATTAAACGAATTAGTACTTCTTAGTAAAGGCGAAATTCAGCAAAAAGGTATGGAAAGAGAATCTCTTTTATGTGATGTTTTTGAAGCTGTATTTGGAGCCATTTATGTTGATTGTGGTTATTTTATAGACCCACCAAGACAGGTGTTTAATAGACTTTTTAAAGAAAAGCTTCTTCAAGATATTGAAAAAGGAGATATTCCTAGAGATTACAAATCTCTTCTTCAAATAATAACTCAAAAAACTCTTGGTATTACTCCAAAATATAGATTTATCTCAGCAAAAGGTCCTGAGCACGAAAAAATATTCACAATGGAATGTATTATAACCGAAGACCTGAAAACAACTGGAACAGGACGTTCTAAAAAAGAGGCAGAGACAAAAGCTGCTCAAAAGGCATATATTCAACTAAAAAATCATCAAGAAAATCAAAGAGAAAAAAATTAATAATCTATAAGTTTTTCTTTAAAATCCTGACCTAAATCAAAGATAAAACATTAATAACTTCCTACTTTTAAATTTAGTTGATTGAATATTCATTCTTATGAATGTAAGAAAACATCTTAATAAGAAATGGAGATTTTTATGTATTGGACATTTTTTTGTATGGACAAAGGTCTTAGAGAATATCAGGAAGATGCTATTTATATAGATGGAGAAGTATTTCAAAAAGAGCATTTTTGTAGTGAAAAAACAATAAGTAAAGAAAAGGCTTTATTTGCTGTTTGTGATGGAATGGGAGGGCTTTCATTTGGAAGTTTAGCTAGTAAAATTGTATGTGAAATGTTAAAAGAAGAAGATATTCCTTTTTCAAAAGAAGGGATTATTAACACTTTAAGAAATATACAAAAAAAATTTATGGAAACTCCACTATTTAATAGTGGAACTACTATTGCCGGAGTTTATATGTTTCAAAATAAAGCTTTAGTTTTTAATGTAGGAGATAGCAGAGTTTATAAAATAACAAAAGAAAAAGCCATATATTTGACCCATGACCATAGTTATGTTCAATCTCTTATAGACAGAGGATTAATTTCATATGAACAATCTTTTTTTCATCCTGCTAAAAATATAGTAGAGTTTGGTATAGGAGATGTTTTTCAAGAAGAATGGCTTAACGGAAAAAAACCTTATGTTACAGAAGACATATTATTAGATGACGAATATTACTTAATAACAACAGATGGAGTTCATGATGTCTTAACGGATAGAGAAATTCATTATCTTCTCTGTCCAGACCCACAAAAATCTGTAAAAAATTTAATATCTGAATTAGAAAAGAAGAAATCAGATAATTACTCTTTTATTCTTTTGAAACAGGAATAAACCTTATAAGTTTTCCTATTTAGATAGAAACTATGTTAGTCCTTTCAAAAGATTTTCCTTTTGTGATTAATTTTCTATTCAGTTTTTTAATCATTTCTTCATCTTTTCCTGGAGCTCTACCAGCTCGTGTTAAATAACCTCCTGCCATAAGACAGTTTGCTATTTCCATTGCTGTATCATGATACTTTCCAAGATTTTGTTCTCTCCCTCCACAGAGTCTAAGCTCAGCTTTCGGATTAAAAATTTTAAATACTGATATGATTTTTAGACATTTTTCAGGAGTAAGTCTTTTGCTATTTTCTAAAGGAGTTCCTGGAATAGGTATCAAAAAGTTTAAAGGAATAGAGTGAACATTAAGCTCTCTATAAGTCATAGCTAAATCCACTATATCTTCGTCCGACTCTCCTAGTCCAAATATTCCTCCTGTACATGTAGAAAGACCTACTTTTTGTATGTTTTTTATAGTCTGATATCTTTCTTCCCATGGATGAGTTGAAACGATGTTTGGAAAGAAATTTTTGGAAGTTTCAAGATTATGGTTTACTCTATCAACTCCTGCATCTTTTAGGATTTTTAAAGACTTTTCATCTATGGAGCCTAAAGATACGCATACCTTTACAGGATATTTTTCTCTTATCTCTTTTACAGCTTCAGCTATATGAAAAACTTCTTCTTCTGTCGCTCTTCTTCCACTTGTTACAATACAATATCTATTTGCTTTTATAGAAACAGCTTTTTCTGCTCCTTCAAGAAGTTCTTTCTTGGAAACAAGGGGATAAGCATTTATAGGAGTTGGATATTTTGAAGACTGAGCACAGAAGGAACAATCTTCACTACAACCGCCATTTTTTGCATTTATCAACGAGCAAAACTCAACCTGATTTCCAAAAAAAACTTCTCTTATTTTTTTTACTTCTTCTATAAGCTCATTTATATTTTCATCAGGATAAGAAAGGATAAATATACCTTCTTCAAAAGAAATATTCTCACCATCTATACTTTTTTCAACAATTTTTTTTAATTTATCTTTCATTGATAACTCCGTTAACTAATAAGTTTTTAATAGTTTACCAGAATTTAGTTAAAGAAAATATAGTTTCTATAAGCTTTAGAATAAATATATTTTTATCCTAAACAAAATATTACTAAAAGCAGTTAAAATAAATTAGGCTAGACTTTATCTGAATAAATAAATTTATCTTTCAAACCAGAGTAAAAACTCTCCTGTTTTTAGCTTATTTTCATCTAGAAAGAATTTTGCTCTTCTAGAAGGAGGAATACCTTTCATCCAATTTGAATATCTAGAAAATCCTTCATCAATGTTTCTATAAGATAAATCTTTTAAATAAATTTCCCTTACATCTCCACCAGATAACTGAATTAGAACTTTACCATTTATTCTTTTTATAGGATATTGAGGACATTCTTCAGCTAAGGCTTCACCTGTTGCACAGTTTAATGCCCATACTCTTGTTCTTCCTCCAAATTCACAAATATTTTCTGTTGGTTCAGTAGAAACAAAAATAATAGTATTTCTGTTTGTAATAGATGGGTCAGTAATAACTCTTTCTGGAAAATATCCTTCCGGATTTTTTTCTAATAAAACCTTCCAAGATTTTTTTAAAGTTTCCCCCTGACATATATACTCTGAATTCTCGATAGTATCTGTATCTAACAAACATCCATAATGAGAGCAATCAAGTTTTATTCCATATAAAGCATTATTTTCTTTTATAAAACTTTCATCAGTTTTGTAAAACCATCTTCCTGTTCCAAAATACATATACCAACTTCCAAAACATTTCATAAACTCAATTTTAGCAGTAATTGGATTTATATCAGATAAATAATGAATAAATTCCCAGTTATCAGGGTCTAAAGCTCTAACATCAGCAAATAAAAGTCCTCCCTTCCAACTATTTTTAGATTTTTTAGAATAACCTAAAGCAATGTAATCAGTTATTCCATTTTTATCTATATCTAATCCTTCAGTAAAAAGTCTTCCTCCAAAGGCATTTTTTATACAGCTTCCTTCATCAAAAAAAGAATCAAAATTTTTAAATTTATCTACTATTCTAACAAGCTCACCAGTATCTAAATCAAGAATAAAAATCTTTAAATTCTGATTCGAATCTCCATAATAATTGGTAGGCCCTGATGCAAATA
>JAADDV010000074.1 GCA_013153795.1 Aquificota bacterium
TCTATATTTTAAGCATTTAATAAACTCATTTCGAAAAAGAGAATCTTCCAAAATTTCTTTTAAGTTAAACATTTTTTCTCCAAAAGATTAAAACCTACTTAGATAATAATATAAGTGTTTTTTTTATCAATTCCTGAACAGAAGTCAATTTTTCTTTTTTCATAACCTCTTTTAAAGCTTTTTGGATTTCTTTTTTTTCAAAACCAAGTTGTATAAGAGCTTCAGTGGCATCTTTTAACAGAGAATCTTTTTCATTTTCTTCAAAATCTATTTTTCCTTGAAGCTCTAATATAAGTCTTTGAGCTGTTTTTTTACCAATTCCCGGGACAGAAGAAAGTAAAGAAATATCTTTTTCTTCAATAGCCTTAATAAAATTAGAATAAGAAAGGTGTTTTATTAAAGAAAAAGCGTGTTTAATACCTATTCCTGAAATAGAAATTAACTTTTCAAAGAGATTTCTTTCTTCTTGAGTTTTAAAACCATATAAAACAGGTTCATCTTCTTTTATATAAAGTTTTGTAAAAAGTTTAACCTTACCTTCAACTTTATAAGGGGTTAAAATTTTTATCCCATAACTTCCTATTTTTAAAACACAAAAATTTTCTGTAGAGTATACAGTTTCACCTTCTAAAAAGTCTATCATCCTTTAAACCTGTTCAAAATCAAAAAGATATTGGTAAAATATTATAAAGGCTGGAGGTTAAAATAGCATGATAAGCCTTCCTATGATTATCGGTGGAGAAAAAATCAATAAAGAAGAAAAAATTGATGTTATCTATCCTTATACCCAAGAAAAAATCGGTGAAGTCCCAAAGGGCTCCCCTGAAGATGTAGAAAAAGCTATTCAAAAAGCAAAAATTGGATTAAAAAAACTAAAAGAGCTAACAGCCTACCAAAAATACAAAATTCTTATGAAAGTTGCCAATCTTCTAGAAGAAAGAAAAGAAGAGTTTGCAAAAACAATTGTTTATGAAGTTGGTAAAACTATTAGGGAAGCTAGAACGGAAGTTGAAAGAGCAATAAATACAATCACATTTTCAGCTGAAGAAGCTAAAAGAATAGAAGGTGAGTATGTTCAGATAGATGCTTCTCCTAATGGAGTAGGTAAAAGAGGTTTTTATTTTAGAGAGCCTGCTGGTATTGTTGCTGCAATAACGCCTTTTAATTTCCCCTTAAATCTTACAGTTCACAAAATAGCCCCTGCTATAGCAGCAGGATGTCCTTTTGTATTAAAGCCTTCAGAAAGAACACCTTTATCTCCTACAATGATATGTGAGCTTTTTTTAGAAGCTGGTGTTCCAAAAGAAGCTGTTTCAATAATCCCTGGATTTGCTGATGTAGGACAAGCGATGACTACTCATCCAGATGTAAGGGTAGTTTCATTTACAGGTTCTTTAAAAGTTGGAGAGATAATAGCAAAACAGGCAGGTCTTAAGAAGATTGTTATGGAGCTTGGTTCTAACTCTGCTGTTGTTATAGATGAGGATGCAGACCTGGAGAAAGCCGCTAAAAAAGCTGTAGCAGGAGGCTTTGCAGTAGCAGGACAGGTTTGTATATCAGTTCAAAGGATTCTTGTTCATGAAAAGGTTGCAGAGAAGTTTTATGAGATTTTAAAAGAACAAGTCTCAAAACTTAAATTTGGTGACCCAATGGATGAGGAAACAGATGTAGGTCCAATAATAGCTGTTGATGAGGTAAATAGAATCCAGTCATGGATTCAAGAAGCTGTAGAAAAAGGAGCAAAGGTAGCTACGGGAGGCGAAGCTGAAAAAACTGTATTTAAACCTACAGTAGTTGTAGATGTCCCAGAAGAAACAAAACTTTTTTATGAAGAAGCTTTTGCCCCTGTTGTTACAGTAAAAAGATTTAAAGATATGGATGAGGCTCTTGAGCTTGTAAATAAAACAAACTATGGCTTACAGGTAGGAGTTTTCACAAACAATATTAAAAATGCCTGGAAGTTTATAGAAGGAGCCGAAGTTGGAGGTGTTATTATAAACGACATACCTACATTTAGAGCTGACCATATGCCTTATGGTGGTGTAAAAGGAAGTGGAATAGGTAGAGAAGGTCCTAAGTTTGCAATAGAGGACTATACAGAAATAAAAATGGTTGTTTTTGACTTAAATGCATAAAAGTTGTGCGTTATGCATTAAGTTTATGCATAGTTATTAATTTTAATATAACGTAAGTTATTTTAATTTTTAAGTTTTTTTTATGGCAATAAAATTGTTATCAACAAAATTAATAACAATGAACTTGGAGGTTTTTTATGAAGAAGATAGAAGCAATAATCAAACCATTCAAACTTGATGAAGTTAAAGATGCCCTAACAGAGATTGGTGTTTATGGAATGACTGTTTCTGAAGCAAAAGGTTTTGGAAGACAAAAAGGACACACAGAACTTTATAGAGGTGCTGAGTATGTTATTGATTTCCTTCCTAAATTAAAAATAGAAATAGTTGTTGATGATTCTATGGTTGAAAAAGTTGTAGAAACTATAGCAAATGCTGCCAGAACAGGAAGAATTGGAGATGGAAAAATATTTGTCTTACCTGTAGAAGATGTAATTAGAATAAGAACTGGAGAAAGAGGACCTGAAGCAATTTAAGAATTTTATAAATTTTTAATGGAGGTATTTTAGATGGCTATGATTCAATGCCAGACACCAGACGATGTTTTAAGAGTAATTTCTGAAAAAGGTGTTGTATTTATTGACTTAAAATTTTCTGACCCTTTTGGACAATGGCAACACTTAACAATACCAGCTCATGAGTTTTCTGCAGAAAGTTTTGAAAATGGAATTCCTTTTGATGGTTCTTCTATTAGAGGTTGGAAGGGAATTCAAGAATCAGACATGCTTTTAATACCAGACCCTAAATCTGCATTTATAGACCCATTTATTGAAGATCCAAATATATCTCTTGTTTGTGATGTTGTTGACCCTATAACAAGAGAACCATATAGCAGAGACCCAAGACAAATAGCTAAAAAAGCTATTGAGTTTTTAAAATCAACAGGCATTGGTGATATTGCATACTTTGGACCAGAAGCTGAGTTTTTCATTTTTGATGAAATCAAGTTTAGTAATGGACCAAACCATGCTTACTATGAAGTAGATTCTATTGAGGGTTGGTGGAATACAGGAAGAGACGAAATGCCTAACCTTGGATACAAAACACCTTATAAAAGAGGTTATTTCCCTGTTCCTCCATTAGACAAAATGGCAGCTATAAGAAGAGAAATGGTTAAAACTCTTGAAGAAGTTGGTATTACAGTAGAAAGAGAGCATCACGAAGTTGGAACAGCTGGACAGGGAGAGATAAACTTTAGATTTTCTGACCTTGTAACAACTGGAGATAACGTTCTTAAATACAAATATGTTTTAAGAAATGTCGGATATAAACATGGAAAAGTTGTAACATTCTTACCTAAGCCAATAGCTGGAGACAACGGTTCTGGTATGCATACACACTTTTCTATCTGGAAAGATGGAGAAAATATGTTTGCAGGAGACCAGTATGCAGGTCTTTCTGATATAGCTCTTTATGCTATTGGTGGTATTATTAAACACGGAAAAGCTATTGCTGCATTTACTAACCCAACAACTAACTCTTATCACAGACTTGTTCCTGGATTTGAAGCACCTGTAAGACTTGCTTATTCAGCAAGAAACAGGTCAGCAGCTATTAGAATACCTATGGGTTCAGCTTCTCCGAAAGCTAAGAGAATTGAGGTAAGATTCCCAGATGCTTCTTCTAACCCATATCTTGCATTTGTTGCTCTTCTTATGGCTGCAATAGATGGAATTGAAAACAAAATCCACCCAGGAGAACCATTAGATAAAGATATCTATTCTCTTCCACCAGAAGAGCTTGCAAATGTTCCTTCAACTCCTGCTTCTCTACAAGAAGCTATTGATGCTCTCAAAGAAGATATGGACTTCCTCCTTAAAGGTGGTGTTATGGACGAAGACTTTATCAATATGTGGATTGAGACTAAACAAGAAGAAGTTGATGCAATCAGACTTGTTCCACATCCAAAAGAGTTTGAGCTTTACTACGATATATAATGAAAAAAGGGAGCTTTTAAGCTCCCTTTTTTAAATAGCAGCTCCTTCTAAAACCTTAGAACACAAACAATTAAATTCTTTAGGTATTTTTTCTACAAAACTCAAAACAATTTGTTTAATATCTTCATTTTTTTGATGCATCATTTGAATAACTTCATCTGAAGTTAATCTTTCTTTTGAAATACCAGCAGCAAGATTGGTTACAACATTTATAGAAGCAAAATGCATAGCAAGTTCTCTAGCAAGAACAATTTCTGGAACAAGAGTCATACCAACAATATCTGCTCCTAATCTTTGCAGAGCTTTTATTTCTGCAGCTGTTTCAAGTCTTGGTCCTTCTGTTGCTGCATATGTTCCTTGTTTATGATATCTAAATTTTTTTTCTTCCATAATATTAAATAATGTTTTTCTCATAACAGGACAAAAAGGCTCTGTTACGTCAATATGAACAACTCTATCATTTTTCATATATTCATCTACTAAATCTCCTTTAAAGTCAGCTTCGTCATATATAGTGTATATTCCTTCATAAAAAGTAACTGGTCTTACTTTTGTAAAATCTATAAACTGGTCTGAAATAACAAAATCTCCTGGTTGTAATAGAGGGTTTATTCCTCCTACAGCAGATATAGATAAAATTTTGTTTACTCCTAATTTTCTAAATCCCCAAAGATTTGCTCTATAATTTATTAAATGAGGTGGAAATTTATGCTTTTTCCCATGTCTAGGTAAAAAAATTACTTTTTTTCCTTTATATTCAGCATATATATATTTATCTGAAGGTTCTCCATAGGGAGTCTTTACTTCTAATTCTTCAAGAACTTTTATTCCTTCAACTTGGTAAAGTCCACTGCCGCCTATTATTCCTAACATCTTTACACCTCAAAGTTTTTTGGCAAAAATCTTAACATAAAACTTTTTTAAGGAGGAAAAATGAATAAAACAATATTTATAACAGCAACAGATACAGAAGTGGGAAAAACGACTGTTTCAGCTGCTTTAGCAAAATTAGCAAAAGAAAGTGGAATAAATGTTGCTTATTTTAAGCCTGTAGAAACAGGATGTGAAAACAAATGTATGGATGCTAAATTTCTTTCAAAAATAACAGGTCAACCTTATGAAGAAGTTGTTTTATATGAATTTAAAAATCCTGTAGCTCCTATAGTAGCTGAAAAAGAAGAAAATAGAAAAATCTCTATAGAAGAAATCAATAACCACCTAAAAAAACTTCAGCAAAAATACGATTTTTTAATAGTAGAAGGAGCTGGAGGAGTAGCAGTTCCTATTACTGAGAAAGGAGAAAAAATATATACTTATCTTGATTTTGCTTTAGAAAACCGTTTAGAAACAATCCTAGTAGCTAGAGCTTCTTTAGGAACACTAAATCATACATATCTAACAGTAGAAGCTCTAAAAAGAAGAAATATAAAAATTAAAGGTATTATTTTAAATAAATATCCACTAAGAGATACTTTATCTGAAAAAACAAATCCTTTTTATATAAAAAAACTTACAAATATAGATGTTATCTCTATATGTAAAGAAAAGCCAGATTTTGTAGAAGAATGCAGTAAAAAACTAAAGGAATTTTTTGAAATTTTTCAATATATGGTTTAGTCTTTATTAAGAACATAAAAATTATACTTATAGGATTTTAATAATTTAGTTATGAATTTTATTTTAGGAGGGGTAATTATGCAAAAAATCAGAAAAGCTGTAATTCCTGTAGCTGGGTTTGGAACAAGGTTTTTACCAGCTACCAAAGCAACACCTAAAGAAATGATGCCAATAGTTGATAAACCTATTATTCAATATATTGTAGAAGAGGCTGTTGCTTCTGGGATAGAGACAATAATATTTGTAACAGGAAGACATAAGAGAGCTATAGAAGACCATTTTGATTATGCTCCTGAACTTGAACATGCTCTTGAAAAAGCAGGGAAAGATGAATATGTCCAGATAATAAGAGAAATTTCAGATATGGCAGATTTCGTTTATATCAGACAAAAAGAACAGCTTGGACTTGGGCATGCTATTCTTATGGCTGAACATGTTATTGGAAATGAACCTTTTGCTGTTTTACTTGGAGATGAATTGATAATAAATGAGAAAAATCCAGGAATAAAGCAGTTAATAGATGTGTATATAAAATTTGGTAAATCTGTCATTGGCACTACAGATGTTCCTAAAGAAGAAACTTATAAATATGGAATAATAGAAGGTTCGGAAATAGAAGAAGGGATAAGGTTAGTAAATTATTTAGTTGAAAAACCTGAACCTCATGAAGCTCCTTCTACATCAGCTATTATAGGAAGATATGTTCTTACTCCAAATATATTTGAAGCCTTGAAAAGAACACCTTTTGGAAAAGGTGGAGAGCTACAACTTACAGATGCTTTAATGATTTTAAGACAAGAGGAGGTTATTTATTCTAAAGATATAGAAGGAATAAGACATGACACAGGAAATAAATTAGGGTATATTAAAGCTATTATTGATTTTGCTCTTAGAAGAGCAGATACAAAAGACTTTGTCAAGGAGCTTATTTTAAAACAGGCTGAGATTTTAAAAGAAGAAACCAATGTGTCATAATGGAGTTTAAGACTAAAAAAAAATTTGGTCAGCATCTTTTAATATCAGAAGGAGTTATAAAAAAAATAGTTGATGTCATAGAAATAACTCCTTCTGATATTATTGTTGAAATAGGAGTAGGGACAGGGCAACTTACTGAAGAAATTTTAAAAAGAAATCCTAAAATCCTTTATGGAATAGAAATAGATAAAACAGCTTATCCTATAATAGAACAAAGGTTTAAAAATTTTAAAAATTTTATTCTTATAAAAAAAGATTTTTTTGATGTAAATCTAAAAGAAATAGCCAAAGATAAAATAAAACTTGTTGGAAATCTTCCATATAATATTTCTTCTTTAATATTAGTAAGCACTGTATTTTATATAGATATTATAGAAAGAGCTGTTTTTATGATTCAAAAAGAAGTAGCAGAAAAATTGATAGCCAAACCAAAGACAAAAAATTACACTTTCCTTTCTGTATTTATTCAGACATTTTTTGAAATAGAATATGTAATGAGTGTTCCAGCAAGATTTTTTAAACCTCCTCCTAAAGTAACTTCTGCTGTGGTTAAACTGACACCCAAAAAAGAGTTACCTATATCCCTAAAAGAAGCTAAAGAATATAAAAATTTTATATCAGGTCTTTTTTCTAATAAAAGAAAAATGCTTAGAAGTAAGATAGATAAAAATCTTTTAGAAAAAGCTAATATACCAGAAACAGCTAGAGTAGAAGAACTTTCTCTTGAAGACTTTATAAATCTTTACAAAAACTATCAAGCAACAAAGTCAAAGTAAAGTATGGAAAATAAAAAGAAACTGCTAATAGCTATAGTTTTAAATCTACTTATTGTTTTTTTACAAATAGGATTTGGAATATATTCTAAATCTTTAGCTTTAATTACAGATGCTATTCA
>JAADDV010000022.1 GCA_013153795.1 Aquificota bacterium
AATAATATGTTTTTCTTGAAACTCTTCCTGAACTAGTTTTTGTATATGTTCTTGAGTTAAAATTCTAACTTGATTTTTCCCATTTCTTTTTGCTTCATATAGAGCAATATCTGCTGCTTTTAATAGTTCATAAAAGCTTTTTCCATGGGTTCCTAAAGAAGCAACTCCAATACTTGCTGTTACTTTAAGTTCTATTTTTTCTCCTTTATGGTCTATAATAACTTTTTCCTGCTCAATAGCTTTTCTTATTCTTTCAGCTACTTCTAAAGCTTCTTTAGAAGGTGTATTTGGAAGAATAACAATAAATTCTTCTCCTCCATATCTTCCAGCTTTGTCAGTTTCCCTTATTTTTGTTTTTAGAATATTTGCTACTTTTTTAAGGACTTCATCTCCTGCAGGGTGTCCATAAGTATCATTAACCCCTTTAAAGTTATCTATATCAAGGATAATAACGCTTAAATCTTTATCATATCTTAAAGCTTCTTTTACTTCTGTTTCTGCAAAAGAAACAATAAATCTTCTATTATAAAGTTTAGTTAGAGGGTCATATGTAGCTAAACTTAATAGATTTATGTTATATATAAGATGATTAAGAATTGTGTGAATATAATTTAGGTCTTCTGATTTAGGGACAGATTTTTCATGTAAGAAAATTATATGAAAAAGGAAATATTCATCATTTACTTCTTTTTTTATTCCATAAATACTTCTTAAATCTCCTTCATAATATTTTTCAGCGTTTCTATCTTTCTTTTCTAAAAGGTCGTTAATAATACTTTCTATAGCTGTATCTGGAATTCTATTTTCTAAAAATCTGTTAGAATGAGCTCTCAAATCTACTGTCCCATCAATTTTAGAATAAAGTAAAATAACTGACCCTTGAGCATCTAAAAGCTTATCTATGCTATTTGCTACATAAAGAGCAAAATGATGTAAATCTGTAGAAAAAGAAGACATTTTTTCTGTAGTTTCTTTTACTATTTCTAATTTTTCTTTTTCAGAAAGAAGCTTTTCTCTTGCTTTTTCTAAAGCTTCAGAAACTTCTCCAAACTCATCATTTGTATATTTATGTAATTCAAATTCAACATGCTCAAGGCCAATCTTATTCATTTTTTCAATTTTTTCTTTTAAATAAAATAAAGGATATACAATAATCTCTTTAAGGAGATTGTTATATATAAGACTTACAAGAATAATAACTATTATAAAAACAAAAGCTTCTTTTAAAAGAGAATTTACAATAACAGTCATTAAAATATCTTTCTCATTTACACATCCAATAAGAAAAAGATTACTTTCAGGGATTTCTTTAAAACTACATATTTTTTCTTTTTCCTTTGAAAAAAGGTTTTTTTCAATAATATCTAGTCTAATAGGTATATTTAAATTAGGGACAAATAAAGTCCTTATTTCTGTTAGCTTTTTAAACTTAGGAAAAGATATAAAAACGTAATATTTATTTTTTTTCTGTATATTGATAGTTATATACTCTTTTCCAGCTGTATCTTTTATTTTAAACAAACGATAGTTTTTTAATAAAAGTTCAGGATTTATATCTAGTTTTCTGATAAGAAATTTTCTTTTATCTCTTATATAAACACTGTCAATGTCTAATAGAGAGTAATACTTTAGATTTTTTTCATTATTCTTTAGATAAGAAAAAATAACAAGTTTTGCCTTATTTTCTATATCTGAGATAATGCTCTCTAGTTCTCTTTCTTTATTTTTTAAAAAATAATCAATAGTATATTTAACATCTTTCTTTGCTTTTTGTATTTCAGCTAGAATAAAAAAGAAATTTCCTAATAGGAAAGCTAGAAATATAACTGTATAAATTACAGCTTTTATTTTTTGAGAGAAAGTTTTTCTTCCTAGAGCTTCCAGAAAGCTGTTTAAACGATACCAATATGTTTTTTTAATATTTTTCCCCATGATATAAGGAAAAGCCCCCAGTTATTATTTATATATTTACAATTGTAGGTAAAAGTTTTTATTAACTTTAGTTTAAATGAACTAAATCTTTGCTCACCTAGATTTTATCAGCCTCCTGCTTATAAAAAGGCTTGCTTTTTTCGTTAGTTTACCATAAGATAAAGAAAAATTAAAAACTATTCAAGTAAAATCAATGAAAGATTTTTCTAAATTTAATGATAAAACATTTTAATCAAACAACAATCTATAATTTTACTTATTGAGGATATAGATGGAAAAAAAGGAAAAATTTTATGTTACTACCCCTATTTATTATGTAAATGATGTTCCCCATTTGGGACATGCCTATACAACTGTAGCTGCTGATGTTCTAGCAAGATACAACAGACAAAAAGGTGTAAAAACATTTTTCCTTACAGGAACAGATGAACATGGTCTAAAAATACAAAAATCTGCAGAAGAAAAAGGAATAACACCAAAAGAACTTGCCGATAAAACCCATCTAAAATTTAAAGAATTATGGGAAGTTTTAAATATCTCATATGACAGGTTTATAAGAACTACAGACCCTGACCATATAAAAGCTGTCCAGTATATATTTCAAAAATGTTATGAAAATGGAGATATATACCTTTCTGAGTATGAAAGCTGGTACTGTGTAGGTTGTGAGGAGTTTAAAACAGAGACAGAGATAAAAGAATACGATTATAAATGTCCTATTCATAAAAAAAAGTGTGAAAAAGTAAAAGAGGAGAGTTATTTCTTTAGACTCTCAAAATACCAGGACAAACTTTTAGAGCTTTATGAAAAAAACCCATCTTTTATACAGCCTGACTATAGAAGAAATGAAGTTATAGCCTTTGTAAAACAGGGATTAAAAGACCTTTCTGTTTCAAGACCAAGAAACAGAGTAAAATGGGGTATTCCTGTTCCATTTGATGAAAACCACACTATATATGTCTGGTTTGATGCTTTAACAAACTATTTGACTGCTGTTGGTTATCCTGATACATCATCAGAAACCTTTAAAACATTCTGGCCAGCTGATGTTCATATAGTAGGAAAGGATATTCTAAGATTCCACGCCGTTTACTGGCCTGCCTTTTTAATGAGTGCAGGCCTTGAAGTCCCAGAAAAAGTTTTTGCCCATGGCTGGTGGACAGTTGAAGGACACAAAATGTCTAAATCTTTAGGAAATGTTGTAGACCCCTTTAAAGCTGCAAAAGAGTATGGAGTAGATGAACTCAGATACTTTCTTTTAAGGGAAGTTCCCTTTGGATTAGACGGAGATTTTTCTAAAAAGGCAGTTGTAGGAAGGATAAACTCAGACCTTGCAAACGACCTTGGAAACCTGTTTTCCCGTTCCCTTTCAATGATTAACAAGTTTAAAAAAGGCACTGTCTCCTGCGGTTCTATAACAACAGATTTAGAAAAAGAGTATAAAGAAATCTACCTTTATACAAAAGAAAACTTTGATAAACATATATCAAACCTTGAATATAACAAAGCTTTAGAGATTGTTTGGGAGTTTATAGATTTTCTAAACAAATACATTGTAAAAACAGAACCTTGGAAACTAAATAAAGAAAACAGTCCATATCTTGATACTGTTTTGTATAATCTTGCAGATGGCCTTCTTCTTATATCATGGCTTTTATCACCATTTATGCCTTCAAAAATGAAAACAGCTTTAGAATACCTTGGACTAGAAGATTTTCCTCAAGAACCAGCACCATTTTCTTTCCCAGAAGGAACAAAAGTAAAGAAAAAGATAAAACCGTTATTCCCAAGAATAGAACTAAAAGAGGAGGAAAAAGTGGAAGTTAAAGAAGAGAAAAAAGAGCAGCCAAAAGAGATAGAAGAAGGAGTTGTTTCTATTGAGGATTTTGCAAAGTTAAAATTTAGAGTTGGAGAGGTTTTAGAGGCTGAAAAAGTTCCAAAGGCAGATAAACTACTAAAACTTACAGTAGACCTTGGAGATGAAAAAAGAACTATTGTTTCAGGTATAGCCCAGTTTTACACACCAGAAGAACTTGTAGGCAAAAAAATCATTGTTTTTGCAAATCTAAAGCCAAGAAAAATATTTGGTATAGAATCAAAAGGAATGGTTTTAGCAGCAAAAGATGACAAAACCCTTAGACTTTTAACGGTAGATGGAGATATATCAAACGGAGCATATGTAAGTTAAAATTCCTTCTTTCTCTTATTTCACAGAGGCTTATTTATTATAAGGTTTAGTAGAAGGTTTTTATTTTTTAAGGAGGGATTATGAAAAAAGTTTTTATCAGTTTTTCTTCTTTATTTTTTCTTGCTTCCTGCTCAGCTGCTGTAAACTCCCAGCAGGGAGATGCTTATAGAGATTATGTTTACTGTAAATATGCATATATGAAGGGAGAAAATATATCTGCCTATTTATTTTGTAAAGACGCTCTAGAAAAAGACCCTAACTCCTTAACTTTGTATAAAGAAATGATAAATATTACTGCCAGATTAGACAAGAAAAAAGCAGAAAAATACATAAATGAAATGTTAAAAAAATTTTCTTCTAATCCTGAAGCTTATGAATATGCTGCACGAGCTTATAGAGTTTTAGGAGATACCCAAAAACTAAAACAGGTTTTAATAGAAGGAACAAAAAAATTTCCTGATTATGCTCCTTTATTAAGAAAACTAGGAGATACATATATTGCAGAAGGAGAAATAGATAAAGCTATAGAAGTTTTAGAAAAACTAACTAAAATAGAGCCAGATAACTATAAATATTATTATTTACTTGGAAGATTATATGCTTTTAAGGGAGAAAAAGAAAAAGCTATAAAATATTTAGAAAAAGCTTTCAGTCTAAATCCAACAAATCCTTCTATTTTCTTATTTTTAGCTGAGCTTTATTATCAAAATGGTCAACTTGAAAAGGCAGAAGAAGTATATAAAAAAGTTTTAGAAAGAGATCCTGAAAATTCAGAAGCTTTAAACAGATTATTTCAGCTTTATGTCTTAATGGATAAAAATGAAGAAGCAGAAAAAATAATTAATAAAATTATACAACTTTATCCTCATCAAAAAGATGCGGTGCTAAAAAAATATCTTCTTTATTTAAAAGAAGGTAAAGGAAAAGAAGTTATAAAAGAACTTGAAATTTTAGCTCAGAAATATCCAGATGATGCAGAAATAATATCTGTTTTAGGAATGGCTTATGAAACAGAAGGAAATTTAAAAAAAGCTGCACAAATGTATGAAAAAGCTTTAGAGCTTAATCCTACAAATGAAGATATTTTAGAAAGATTGGCAAGTGTTTATATAGAGTTAAATCAGTATTCAAAAGCAGAAGAAATATTAAATAGACTTATTCAACTAAACCCAAAAGAATACAGATATTATTTACTTATTGCAGATTTAGAAGAAAAAAGAGGAAATTTAGAAAAAGCTTTAGAATATGTCCAGAAAGCTAAAGAAGAAAATCCAGAAGTAGCAGTTGTTTATTTTATGGAAGCTATTTATCTAGATAAATTAGGAAGATGGGACGAAGCAGAGAAAGCTTTAAAAAAAGCTTTAGAGCTTAGACCAAATTTTGCAGATGCTTTAAATTATCTTGGTTATTCTTACATAATAAGAGATATTAATATTCAAAAAGGCATAGAGCTTGTTGAGAAAGCTTTAAAATATTCTCCTGATAATCCAGCTTATATTGATAGTCTCGCATGGGGATATTTTAAACTAGGAAATATTAAGAAAGCTTATGAATTGATAAAAAAAGCCTATAAAGAAATGCCTGATGACCCTGTTTTAAATGAACACTATGCTGAAATTTTAGAAGCTTTAGGAAAAAAGAAAGAAGCTTTAAAATATTATAAAAAAGCCTTAGAGCTTATAGAAAAAGAAGGGAAAGAACCTGAACCTGGGTTAAAAAAGAGAATTTTAGAAAGGTTAGAAGCTTTAAAAGGGCAGGGTTAGTGCTATCCTGCCTTTATAAAAGGTTTATTTTCTTTTATTTCAGAAATTTGTTTTAATTCAAAGGCTTCTTCTAAAATCATTTTCTTTAAAAAGGAAGCATTTAGCTTATGACCTCCTTTAAAAGAAAAAAATTCTCCAAGAATTGGATACCCAAGTAAATATAAATCTCCTATAAAATCTAAAACTTTATGTTTAACAGGTTCATTTTCTATTCTAAATCCTTCAGGGTTAAGGACACTATCATTATGAATAACTACAGCATTTTCTAAAGACCCACCTTTAGCAAGACCCTTTTTTCTTAAAAATTCTATTTCTTCTAAAAAACAATATGTTCGTGCAAAAAATATCTCTTTAAATTTTTCTTTTTGAGAATGAATATACTCTGCTTTTTTATTTCCAATAATATTGTTGTTATAATCAGCTTGATAAACTACTTTGAAATCTGCAGATGGTATTCCTTTTATGTATTTTTTATCTTCTTTAAAGATAACTTCTTTTGTTAAAACAGCTATATATTTTTCTTCATTAAGAGTTTTTATACCTGCATTTTGAATTTTTTCTATAAAAACTCCTGCACTTCCATCTAAAATAGGAATTTCCTCATTATCTAGTAAAATATATAAATTATCAATTTCAAGAAAAAATAAAGCTGCTAACAAATGCTCTATAGTTTTTACCCATTGTCCATCTTTATATAAAGATGTAGAAAATTCAAAACTGTTTGCAAAATCTATATGAGCAGGGATAGAAATACCATTTTTTATAAAAATAATCCCTGTATTTTCTTCAGCTGGTAAAAGATGCATATTAACAGGCAATCCAGAATGAAGTCCTATTCCTTTAATTAAAATATCTTTTTCTATAGTTTTTTGATATTTACTAAACAATTTTCTTTCTCCTTTTAAAATCTAATTTTTTCATTTTCAGGATTGCTAACAACTTTATTGCAAAATGTATACCTATACTTTAAAGTTGCAAAATAAAGCTTTTTTATATAAAAAAATTGTATTTTTGCAAAAAAACAAAATTTAAATGTTATTAAGATATTTTCGCCTTAAAATCTTTTCTTTTTAATCCTTAAAATCCGTTGAATTCTATATTTTTCCCATTTAGAATTGTTTTATCTTTATTCTGGAGGTTTCTCATTATGAGAAAGTTATTTTTTGCAGGTTTAGGAGTTTTAGGAATTACTTTTTCCTCTTTTGGAGCTGCTTATAAAATTCCTGAACAATCAAACAATTCTATGGGGACAGCTGCAGCATATTTTTCGGGGGCTGATTCTGCTGATGCAGCTTATTATAATCCTGCTAACTTAGGTTTTTTAGATAAAAAAGAGAAAGTTTTGGTTGAGATAGGCTCAAGATATATTTATTTACCTAGAATAAAATTTGAAGGAAAAGCTTTAGACCCAGTAACCCACTCTTTTGGCATTTCTGATGCAAAAACTAAGAGAGAGTATTTTGCTATACCATATTTCCATATGGTACTTCCTACAAATTCAGATGTAAGATTTGGTTTTTCTTTAACAACACCTGCAGGACTTTCTAAAAGATGGTCTGCAAAAATTCCTCGCTCTA
>JAADDV010000104.1 GCA_013153795.1 Aquificota bacterium
ATTTGATACATTTGATATTCTTGTTAAAAAAGGTTTAGCAAGAATAAATATAAAAGGAAAAACATCTTCTATTATTTCTGGAGAAAGTAAATTAGATATAAATGGAACAGTGGATATTTCCACATTAAAAAATAAATTGCAAATAGCTACTCATTTACTCCCTGTTAGATATCCTTCTATCTTCGAAGGAAGTTTATCTTCAGATATAAAGATTCACTCAAAGAAGGAAAGAATACTAAAACATTATATAGAAGGAGATATCTCTGTATCTGGAAGGTTAAGATTAGACCCTGATATTCAAAAACAACTTTCAAAATCTTCATCAAATGGAAAAAATGAAGAAAAAAATCTAGAAAATATAGTATTAAATCTAAGTGCTAAAACTTTTAGTCCTGTATATATCTATGGAAAATGGGGAAATGCTTATGGTGAAGGGGTTTTAAAAATAAAAGGGACTGCAAAAAAACCAGTAGTAAATGGATATATAAACATAGTTTATGGAAAAATCAACTATATGAAGAATAAATATAATATAGATTATGCTAAAGTTAAGATTATAAATAACCAACCTTATATATCTGCAAGAATTTCAACTGTAGTAGCAAATACTTTCATTTATATTAATATAAATGGAAATCTTCAAAATCCTAATCTTTCATTTACCTCTATACCTCCAAAATCTAAAAACGAAATTCTTTCTATTCTTTTATTTAAAGACTCTCCAGGAGCTCTAGAATCAATACCCCTATTTACAGCATTAGGAAAACTTATATATGCCTTTTTACCATTTGGAACAGAAGATGATTCAGGTTTATTTAATACAGGATTTAATGTAACAATTATTCCAAGTTATAACCCATTATATGGAATAACAGCTTCCTTATATGCTAGAAAAAATCTTTCCAGAAGGTTTTACATAGCATTCTCCAGACCTATAAGAGAAGTGGAGGGAATTAATATTTTTGGTTGGTATGAGTTTGGAATAAATATTACAGAGCAAACATCTTTACAATTTAGATGGTATGAAAATAATGATGAAGAAGTTCACTTAATGTTTAGTTTGCCGTTTGATTTTTAAAATCAAACGTTGTTTGACAAAGGTTATTGATAATTATAGACTAATTTAAATCAACAAAATCAAAATCTGGAGGCGTTTCATGGGAGAATACAAAAGACCTGTAGTTTCAGTAGTTGGTGCTGGAAATGTAGGAGAACACGTGGCAAATCTAGTAGCGATAAGAGAAATAGCAAATGTGAGAATGTTTGACCTTGCTAGAAAAGATGGAGATAAAGTTTATGAAATAGTAAAAGGAAAAGCTCTTGATATAAAACAAATGGCTGCAGCAATAGATTGTGATGTTGAAGTTGAAGGTTTCACAGTAACTCCAGAAGGTGAAGGTTATGAACCGTTGAAAGGTTCAGATATAGTTGTTGTCACAGCAGGTTTCCCAAGAAGACCAGGAATGAGTAGAGATGACCTTTTATCAAAAAATGTAGGTATTATCAGAACAATATCAGAAAGAATTGCCCAGTATGCTCCAGATGCAATAGTTATTGTGGTTTCAAATCCTGTAGATGTTTTAACATATGCTGCTTTAAAACTTACTGGATTCCCTGCTAATAAAGTAATGGGAATGGCAGGAGTTTTAGACACAGCAAGATTTAAAGCCTTTATATCTATGGAGCTAAAAGTTTCTGTTAAGAACATAAATGCCTATGTTTTAGGAAGTCATGGTGATGATATGGTGCCTCTTTTATCTGTTTCAAATGTTGGTGGCGAGCCACTGACAAAACTTATTTCTGAGGAAAGACTGAAAGAGATAGTTGAAAGAACAAAATTTGGTGGTGGTGAGATTGTTTCATATATGGGAACTTCAGCCTACCATGCTCCTGGAGCCTCTGTTGTTGAAATGATAGAAGCTATTCTCAAAGACAAAAAGGAAATTCTTCCTTGTTCTGTTTATCTTGATGGAGATGCCGCAAAACATTATGAAGCTGAAGATATTTGTATCGGTGTGCCTGTTAAACTTGGAGCCCATGGAGTTGAAGAAGTTCTTAAACTTGATTTTACAGAAGAAGAAAAACAGCTCTGGCAGTCATCTGTAAAATCTGTAAAATCAGGAATAGAAAGGATTAAAGAGCTTGGTCTTATATAATGGCTGTGAAAGCTCAAGAAAAGTCTTTTGTATATGAAGAGAATATAAAGAAAAAATTTACAGTGGATGAACTTCTTAAAATGTCAGAGATTGGTTTGTTTGATTTTCATGATCATGTTGAATTGATTGATGGTGTAATTTACATTCCTGAAGGTAAAAAAGAAAAAATGTCTCCAATAGGAATAAAGCACAGAAATGTTGTTAGAAAATTAGTTTATATCTTTAACCAAATAATAGACTTAAATAAATACTTTGTTGATTCTCAAAATCGTTTTTCTCCTGATGAAGAAACATATATAGAACCTGACATAGCTATCTATGACGTTGACCAGCTATCAGTAGAAAAAGATAATCCAGAAAAAGTTTATCTAATAGTAGAAGTTTCCCATTCAACCTTAAGCTATGATAGGAATATAAAACTAAAGAAGTACGCCCAGCTAGGTATAAAGCAAGTTTGGATTGTAAACCTTCAAAAAGAGGAAGTAGAAATATTTGAAAATCCATTTGAAGAAGGGTACAAAGATATTCATATAAAAACAAAAGAAGATGAAATACAGTTTTTCCAGAATAAAATAAAGGTAAAAGAAATCTTTTAAAGAGGTAAAAAATGAGAGTAGTAAAAGCTGATGAGATAAAAGAAGCTGTAAAAAAACTTGTGATGGACACAGAGTATTTTATACCTGAGGATTTTATAGAAGCTATAAAAAAAGCAGAAAAAACAGAGGAGTCTCCCATAGGAAAGGAGATTTTAAATACAATACTGAAGAATGCAGAGGTGGCAGCCCAAGAGCAGGTTGCATACTGTCAGGATACAGGTTATCCGGTCTTTTTTGTTGAAATTGGTCAGGATGTTCATATAGAAGGAAATATAAAAGATGCTATAAATGAAGGTGTTAGAGAAGCAACAAAAGAGGGATATTTAAGGGCTTCTCTTGCTTATGACCCAATAATAGAAAGAAAAAATACAGGAGACAACACGCCGGCTCTTATATATTTTGATATAGTTCCTGGGAATAAAATAAAAATAATGTTTGCTGCTAAAGGCGGCGGTTCAGAAAATACAAGTAGACAGATGATGCTTAAACCTGCTGATGGTTGGGAAGGAGTTAAAAACTTTATTATAAAAACTGTTGCTAATGCAGGACCGAACGCATGCCCTCCTTTCACTGTTGGAGTCGGGATAGGGGGAACGTTTGATTATTCTGCTGTCCTTGCTAAAAAATCCCTTTTTAGACACATAGGAGAAAGACATCCAGACCCAAGAATTGCCAAGCTTGAAGAAGAGCTTATAGAAGAGATTAATAAACTTGGTGTTGGACCCCTTGGATTTGGAGGTTCTACAACTGCTGTTGATGTAAAAATAGAAATAGCTCCGGTTCATATAGCTTCTCTGCCAGTAGCTGTAAATATTCAGTGTCATGCAGCAAGACACAGAGAAATAGAGATATAAAATGGCTACAGTAACTAAGAAAAAGCTTACAAATAAGAAAAGAAGAGCTATTCCTAAAGCTTTAATATATGAAATGAGAAAAGGCTCTCCTATTTACTATAGGGACTACGACAAGGTTTTAAGTGGAGAGCTGCCTCTGGAGGCTGTGATGGGAAGTAGCGGACTTCAAGTTTGGCTGATAGACCTAATAGTAACCTTCTTGAAATCTGTTTTAGATAAGAAAAAATATAAGATTTTTTATAATGAAGTAGGTTATAAGTATGCCCCTAAAAGCTGGTATAACTTAGATATAGCCATATGGGAAAAAGAAAAGGTAAAACCTTATATAAAAGAAAACAAGCTAATTCCTGTTCCTCCAGAGGTTGTTATAGAGATTGATACGAAGGCAGACCTTAGAAAGTTTGAAAACCCTCAAGATTATTTTCATAGAAAAACCCAGGATCTTTTAGATAGCGGTGTAAAAAAAGTAATCTGGATTTTCACAAAAGATAAAAAAATCTGGATAGCAGAAAATAAAAAGCCATGGCTTATTGTTGATTGGGATTATGAGGTGCCGGTTTTTGACAATATATCCTTTAATCTAAAAAAACTAATGGAAGAGGAAGAGTAAAATGAGTGATGTAAAAAGGATAACAACCCCTTTAACAGACGAAATGATAGAAACCCTAAAAGCAGGAGATAGAGTTTTAATATCAGGATACGTTTATACAGCGAGAGATGCAGCCCATAAAAGAATGCTTGAGGAGTATGAAAAAACAGGAAAACTTCCATTTGATATAAAAGGACAGGTTATTTACTACGTAGGACCAACCCCTCCAAAACCAGGACAGGTAATAGGTTCTGCAGGACCAACAACAGCCTCAAGAATGGACAAATATACTCCTAAACTTCATGAGCTTGGATTAAAAGCAACTATAGGAAAAGGATGGAGAAGTGAGCCTGTAAAAGAAGCGCTAAAAAAATACAAAGCAGTTTATTTTGCAGCTTACGGTGGTACAGCAGCTCTTTTATCAAAACATATAAAATCTGTTGAGATGATAGCTTATGAAGATTTAGGACCAGAGGCTATAAGAAAGCTGTATTTTGAGGATTTTCCTGTTATTGTTGCAAATGATATATATGGAAATGATGTATTCCAACAACTTGAAGAAAAGTACAGAAAAATAGACCTTAGCAAGCTTCCAACTTACTGTATTTAATGAGGTAGAAAAACCTTTGGTTTTATATACAGTTGGATATTCAGATTTTTTTGAAGAAGAGAAGCTTATAAATAGGCTTAAAAACCTTGGTATAAAACATGTTGTAGATGTGAGGACATTTCCTTACTCAAAAACTTTTCCCCAGTATGACGAAGCTGTTTTCAAAAAAAGTTTATCTAAAGAGGAAATAAGACACTCTTTCCTTGGCGATTATATAGGAGGTCTTACGTTTAAAAATCATTTTAAAGAGGGTGTTTCTTCTCTTTTTGATTTGCTTGAAGACACAAACATAAAAGAAGGTCTAAACAAGCTCTATAAAATTGCAAAGAAAGAAAAAACAGTTATTATGTGTGCAGAAAAAGAGCCTTTTAACTGCCACAGACTTGCTATAAGTTTTCTTTTTAAAGAAAAAACCCCTTTTGAAGTAGTTCATATTTTCTCAGATAAGGAAGAAACATACACAGAGAATATAAATCGCTTTAAAGAAGAACATAACTTGCAAAATCTGGATATATCAGATGAAAGCCTTATAAAAGAAAGACTTGAGCTTTTATACAGGTTCAAAAACAAAAGGGAAGAGAAGTTTCCTGAAGAAAAGAAAAATTTAGAACTATTTAAATAAATAGCAGGAGGATACAGATGAAAGTACATGAACATCAGGCCAAAGAGATTTTTAGGAAATATGGACTGCCTGTTCCTGAAGGTTATCCTGCTTTTACAGTTGAGGAAGCTGTTGAAGCAGCACAGCAGATTGGTAGATTCCCTGTTGTTGTAAAAGCGCAGATACATGCAGGTGGTAGAGGTAAAGCAGGTGGTGTTAAGCTTGCTCATAACCTTGATGAAGTTCAAAAATACGCAGCAGAGCTTTTAGGAAAAAGACTTGTTACATTCCAAACAGGACCAGAAGGTCTTCCAGTAAGCAGAATTTATATAGAAGAGGGAACAAATATAGACAAAGAGTATTACGTAGCAATTACATTAGACAGAAGTAAGTCAAAACTCATTATAATGGCTTCTGCTGAAGGTGGAATGGAAATAGAAGAGGTAGCAGCAAAAAATCCAGAAGCTATTATCACAGAAGTAATAGACCCATTCTTAGGACTTAGACCTTATCAGGCAAGAGAAATAGCCTTAAAACTTGGATTTCCTAAAAATCTTATAAACAAAGTGGCTTCTATATTTGTAAAACTTTACGATGTTTATATGAAAGAAGATGCTTCAATGGTTGAGATAAACCCTCTGGTTCTTACAAAAGAGGGAAATGTTGTTGTATTAGATGCAAAAGTTGACTTTGATGATAATGCGTTATTCAGACATCCTGATATTATGGAAATGGAAGACCCAACTCAGGAATCTGAACTTGAGGTTAAAGCTAAACAGTACAACCTAAACTACATTAAGCTTGATGGAAATATTGCATGTATGGTTAACGGTGCTGGTCTTGCTATGGCAACCATGGATACTATTAAACTTGCTGGTGGTGAGCCTGCAAACTTTCTTGATGTTGGTGGTTCTGCGAATGCTGAGCAGATTGCAAATGCATTTAAAATTATTCTTTCTGACCCAAATGTGAAAGCGATTTTCATTAACATATTTGGTGGTATCCTTAGATGTGATAGACTTGCAGAAGGTATTATAGAGGCTTCAAAAGAGGTTAAACCACACGTTCCTATTGTTGTAAGAATGGAAGGAACAAACGTTGAACTTGGAAAGAAAATGCTTGCAGAATCAGGACTTGACCTTATTCCAGCAGATACTATGTGGGAAGGGGCTGTAAAAGCTGTTGAGCTTGCTAAGCAAGCAGGATAAAACTTTAAAAAGACAATCAAGGAGGTTTGAAAATGAGTGTATTAGTAAATAAAGATACAAAAGTAATAGTTCAGGGAATAACAGGAAGAGAAGGTTCTTTCCACGCTACCCAGTGTAAAGCATACGGAACACAGGTTGTAGGTGGTGTTACTCCAGGAAAAGGTGGACAGGAAGTTGAAGGAATTCCTGTTTTTGACTCTGTAAGAGAAGCTGTTGACAATACAGGTGCTGATTGCTCACTTATATTTGTTCCTCCTCCATTTGCAGCAGATGCTATTTTGGAAGCAGTAGATGCAGGAATAAAAACTGTTATATGTATTACAGAAGGAATTCCTGTTAATGACATGATTCCTGTTAAAAACTACATAAAAACATACTACCCAGATACAGTATTAATAGGACCTAACTGTCCAGGAGTTATAACCCCAGAAGAAGCAAAAATAGGTATCATGCCTGGACATATATTCAAAAAAGGAAATGTAGGAATTGTTTCAAGGTCTGGAACCCTTACTTATGAAGCTGCATTTCAACTCACAAATAAGGGAATAGGTCAGTCTACAGTTATTGGAATAGGTGGTGACCCTGTTCCTGGAACTGTTTTCTCTGATGTTTTAGAATGGTTCCAGAATGACCCTGAAACAGAAGCTATTGTTATGATTGGTGAAATTGGAGGAACAGCTGAAGAAGAAGCTGCAGAGTTTATAAAAGCACATGTTACAAAACCAGTTGTTGCATACATTGCAGGGGTTACAGCTCCTCCAGGAAAAAGAATGGGACACGCTGGAGCTATTATCGCAGGTGGAAAAGGAAC
>JAADDV010000142.1 GCA_013153795.1 Aquificota bacterium
GTTTTAGATAGAAAAAATAAAACGGTTAAAGTTGTATATAACATTCAACCTGGAGAAATCTTTTATGTTAATGAGATAGATATAACAGGAAATTATGAATCTAGAGATTACGTAATAAGAAGAGAACTAAGATTTTCTCCGGGAGACCTTCTTAAAAGAAAGAAATTATTCCGTTCTCAATCTAGATTATATAGGCTTGGTTTTTATAATGCAGTAGGGTTTGAACCAAAAGTAAAAGATGAAAATGAACTAGATATAGACGTTAGAGTATCAGAAAGATTTACTGGTCAAATTTCCTTTGGAGCAGGATATAGTCAGCTTACAGGATTTTCTTTATTTACTTCTATAAAAAAAGCAAACTTTATGGGAACAGGAGATACTGTCGGTATTTCTTTAAGTCTTGGTTCTGATTATAGAAATAACTCTATTTCTTATCTTCACAGATGGGCTTTTTACAAACCTGTAGACCTTGGTTTTGACCTTTATGATAGATATGTAGACTATACAACTTTTGTTTCAGAAAAGAGAGGTTTTTCTCCAACAGTTTCTTATGAAATATCTGAATATTGGAGAACAGGATTTGGTGTTGCTTTCCAAGCTGGTAAATTTAAAGATATAGATAATGACGCTCCTATAAGAATTCAGGAGCAAGCTGGTTCATATTCGATATTTGCTGTTTTTTGGAACTTTAATAGAAATAGCGTTGACAACCCAATTCTTCCAACAACTGGTTCTGACTTTAATATTGGTGTAAAAGTTGGTGTTGGAAATAGAGGATATTATAAATTTTACACAAGTTATGCTTTTTTCCTACCTGATAAGATTTTTTATACAGATTGGGTTTTTTCTGCAAAGGCAAGATATGGAGCTATAAAAGCTATGCATGATAAGATACTTCTTGATGAGCTTTTCTTTGTTGGAGGGGATTTTTCTGTAAGAGGATTTGACTATGGTATGGGGGGACCTTATGATGAAAATAAAAAAGAACCTCTTGGCTCAAAACAACAGCTTGTTTTTAATTTCCAGCTTTCTCATCCAATAGCAGAAAAATTTTTATGGGGATATGGATTTTTTGATTTAGGAAAAGGATATAATGGCGGAAATCCTTTTAAAGATATGTATTACTCTGTAGGACTTGGTCTTAAACTTGTAACACCTATGGCACCTATTGATATATATTATGGTAAAGTATTAAATGCACCTGATGGTGTAAGTGATTCCAGATTTGGATTTGTATTAGGAACATTTTTCTAAAGGAGGTTAAATCTTGAAAAAAGTAATATTTGGTCTTTTGGTGTTTCTTTTAGCTTTATCAGGTAGCTTTGCAAAAGATATAAGAAATGTAAAAATAGCTGTAGTTGATGTTCAAAAGGCTATGCTTGAATCTAAAGAAGGGAAAAAAGCAAAAAAAGAAATGGAGCAAAAAATTTCCTATTATAAAAAACAAATTGATAACCTCCAAAAAAAATATGAAGAAATAGATAAACAACTTCAAAGCCCTGTTTTAAGTGAAGCGGGGAAAAAGAAAAAACTTGAAGAAAAGAAAAAGATTGAAGAAAAACTTAGAAATCTCCAACTACAAGCAGCTCAAGAATTAAATAAGATGAAAATAGAAGCTGAAAAGAAGCTTGTAGAAAAATTGAAAAAAGCAGCTGAAAGATATGCAAAAAGACATGGTATAGATATTATCCTTGCTAAATCTCCAATGGCTGGTATAGTATACGCTAATCCTACTATTGATATAACTGAACAAATAATAAAAGAAATGAACAAATAAATATGAAACTTTCTGAGATAGCTAAAAGATTTGATGGTCAGCTTATAGGAGAAGATATTGAAATAACAGGGGTTTCTACCCCTGAAAATGCTTCTTCTTCCGATATTATTTTTCTTTCTAAAAAAAACCTTTTAGAAAAAGCAAAGGAGAGTGACGCTGGAGCTATTTTAGTAAAAGAAAAAGTAGATATACAAAAACCTCAGATTATCGTTTCTTCACCAGAAGTAGTAGCTTATAAGCTTTTAGATATTCTTTATCCAGACGAAGAGAAAAAAGATTTTGTTTCAGAAACAGCAGTAATAGGAAAAAATGTAAAAATAGGGAAGGACGTATATATCGGAGACTATGTTGTTATAGAGGATAATGTAGAAATTGGAGATAGAACTAAAATATATCCTTTTTCTTTTATCGGGAAAAATACAAAGATAGGAACAGATGTTATTATTCATCCGAGGGTAACTATATACAAAAATACATTTATAGGTAATAGAGTCATTCTTCATTCAGGGGTTGTTTTAGCAGGAGATGGTTTTGGATACTACCAGGAAAACGGAAAACATATAAAGATTAACCATATAGGGAGTGTTGTAATAGAAGATGATGTAGAAATTGGCGCTAACACAACAATAGACAGAGCAATGATAGATAAAACAGTTATAAAAGAAGGGACAAAGATAGATAATCTTGTTATGGTTGGACATAACTGTAAGATAGGAAAAAATACAATATTTGTGTCTCAAGTTGGGATTGCTGGAAGCTGTGAAATAGGAAACAATGTTATTCTCGCTGGACAAGTTGGTGTAGCAGACCATATAAAAATAGCTGATGGTGTTGTTGTTACGGCAAAATCAGGAGTAGGAAAAAATTTAGAAAAAGCAGGTGTTTATGGAGCAAATATTCCTGCTATAGAATGGAATAAGTGGAAAAAAATTCTTCTTTATCTTTATAAACTTCCTGAGCTTTTAAAAAAGTTAAAGTAATATTATGATTGTTTGGCTTGATGAAAAGGAGATATGGTTTCCAGACCCTTATTCAGCTCCTAAAGACTTCCCTTTAGCTGCAGGAGGGGATTTATCTCCAGAAAGGCTTATATTTGCATACTCTTTAGGGATTTTTCCTTGGTATTCAGAAAAAGAACCTATCTTATGGTGGTCACCAGACCCTAGAATGGTTCTCTTTCCTGAAGAATTAAAAGTCTCCAGAAGCTTAAAGAAAGTATTAAAAAATAAAGGGTTTGAAGTAAAATTTAATACAAACTTTGAAGAAGTAATAAAAAATTGTGCTTCTGTTCCACGTCCAGGACAGAAAGGAATATGGCTTACAGATGAGATGATAGAAGCCTATATAAAACTTCATAAACTTGGTTTTGCCCACTCTGTAGAAACATATCTAGATGGCAAACTAGTAGGTGGTTTATATGGTGTTGCTCTTGGTGGAGTATTTTTTGGAGAAAGTATGTTTCATTTAGTATCAGATGCTTCAAAAGTAGCGTTTGTTCATTTAGTAGAAAAACTAAAATCTCTTAATTTTGATGTAATAGATTGTCAGCAGTCAACACCCCATATGGCTAGATTTGGAGCAAGAGAAATTCCACGAAAGAAATTTCTCGATATATTAAAAAAATCCATAAAAGAAAAAGGTCTTAAGACCCTCATATTATAGATTTTTTACAGTGAAAAGAAATGAAAGAGCAGCAAAAATGCCCTTTTTGTAATATTCCTAAAGAAGCAGTTTTAATACAAAACAAATTTTGTTTTGCTATATTTGATAAATATCCAGTTAGTAAAGGTCATATATTGATAATTCCTTTCAGACATTTTGATAACTATTTTGATGCTACATTTGAAGAGAAACTAGCCTTTATTGATTTAATTGATAAAGCAAAAGAGTTTCTAGATAAAGAGTTTAAACCAGATGGATATAATATAGGAGTAAATATTGGCAAAGAAGCAGGACAAACTATATTTCATGTCCATATTCATTTAATACCAAGATATGCTGGAGATATGGAAAATCCTGCTGGTGGTGTTAGAGGAGTAATACCTGAAAAAAGGATATATAGATTATAAAAATTTCTAATTTTTACGAACTTTTTTCAAAGATTTTTTTACTTTTATTTTCAATAGAAAGTTTTTGAAGTGGTGCGAGAGGGGGGAATCGAACCCCCACGGCCTTGCGGCCAAGGGATTTTAAGTCCCTCGCGTCTGCCAGTTCCGCCACTCTCGCTTGATGGACTATTTATTTTATAAAAAATTTTTTAAAAATGCAATACCTAAAACAGGAAAAACTGATTTATATTGAAAAGCAGATTATTTCTTTTGGTGGAGGCGGGGGGAATCGAACCCCCGTCCGAGAACGGCCGTTGCTCGGGCTTTCTCCAGGCTCAGCCTGTGTTTGAGATTTCACCTGCGGCGACCCCACAGGCAGGGTATCCGCAGGCTAGCCCTGTAAAGTTTCAGATGAAGCCTACAGGGCGGTCGGCTTCATCCTATCCCGTGTGTCTGTCGCCCTTCCTGAGCCCACGGGCAAGCTCAGGAGGACGTCGCTGCGTTAATTAAGCAGCGAGAGCGATTTCGCGTTCGGGAATTGTTGTTGGTTGGTTTTTTACGGAGTATCCTTCTCCGGCCTGCTTACCCGGCGTAACCGTTCCCGTCGAACCCGTATCGCCCCCTCTTCAAAACTCTGGATTTAAAATTTAGGCAAATTTATATTTTTTGTCAAGAAGTTTTTTTTAAATTTTTAATTATTAAACTTCTGTAAATCTTCCCATAGAATAAAATTTAGCTTGTCTTTTTTCAACAAGTTCTTCTATAGGAGTGTTTATTATCTCTCTTAAAGCTTTTCTTAAAGCTCTTTTTACTAATCTATAAGTTTTTTTAGGTTGAAGATGAGCCCCTCCTAATGGCTCAGGCACAATACAGTCTATTACTCCTAATTCTTTTAAATGTTCTGCTGTTATTTTCAGACTTTCTGCAGCTTCAGGAGCTTTTTCTTGAGATTTAAATAATATTGCTGCACAACCTTCTGGAGAAATAACTGAATAAATAGAATTTTCTAGCATTAAAATTCTATCTGCAACTCCTAAAGCTAACGCTCCTCCACTTCCACCTTCTCCTATAACAGTAGCAATAATAGGTGTTTTTAAGCTCCCCATAGTCATTATACTTTCAGCTATAGCTTGAGATTGGCCTCTTTCTTCTGCTCCTATACCTGGGTAAGCTCCAGGAGTATCTATGAAAGTAAAAACAGGTCTTTTAAACTTTTCAGCTAGTTTCATTATTCTTATAGCTTTTCTATACCCTTCTGGATGAGGCATCCCAAAATTTCTTTTAATTTTTTCTTTGGTATCTTTTCCTTTTTCATGTCCAATTACTGCAACAGGAATACCTTCAAAAAAAGCAAAACCTGCAATTATAGCTGGGTCATCTCCAAATTTTCTATCTCCGTGTAATTCCACAAAATCGGTAAATATATTTTGTATATAATCTATGGTATGAGGACGTTTTGGATGTCTAGCTAGTTGAACTCTTTCCCATGCTGTTAATTCTTGAGTTTTTTTCTTTGCTAACTCTTTAAACTTTTTTCTTTTTGCTACAAGCTCCGGCAGAAGCTCTTTTTTTCCTTTTTTTATTTCTTGCCTTAATAAAAATATACTATCTCCTAAAGATTGGAGTTCTTTATCTAAATCTATGCTCATATTCCTACCTCTTTAAGAACTAAGTAGATATAAATGATATACAAAGAGCCTCCTAGAGCAAAACCAAAGGGAATCAATTTTTTATCTACATAGGAAAGAATTAAAACAAAAAAAGAAGCAATAATTGCAAAAACTCCTGAAATAAAAGCTAGACCTTCTATATTCCAAGGAGTAAAAACAATTCCAAAACTAACAGGTATTGTGCTTTGAAAAACCATAGCTCCTGAAACATTTCCTATAGCAAGAGTATCTTTTCCTCTTAAAGTCCATAAGATACTGTTTATTTTTTCAGGTAATTCAGTTGCTACAGGCGCTACTAAAAGTGAAAACAGTAAAGGAGGAAATCCAAGAGCAAGACTTACTTTTTCTATACCATGAACAAAAAGATGAGCTCCTCCAATCATCAAAATTAGAGCAAATATAACCTGAAACCAGATTAATAAAGTTGGAGGATTAGGATTTTTAGGAGAAAAGTAAAGATATTCAGTTTCTTCCATATCTTCACTTTCTCCTTTTAATGTTAGATAAACATAAAGACCATATAAAAATATAAGAAATAAAGCTGTAAAGGTACGTAAAAGGTGATTTTCAAATGGCACAATAAACAAAGCTATAGAATAGGCAAAAAGAAAAAAGACTATATCTCTTCTTAACCCAATTGTTTCAACATTTAGAGCTAGGTCTCTTTTTTTCAAAAGATAACCAATTATTACTGTTATACCTATTAAGGGAAAAGCTAAAGTTGATAGCATGAATGGTGCTCCAAGAATAGCACCAACACCTATTTCATGTCCTGAACTTTCTGAAAAAAATAAAACAGCGATTATAGGAAGAATTGTTTCTGGTAAAGCAGTTCCTACTGCAGCTAAAACACTTCCTGTAAAATTTTGGGAAAATTTATGTCTATGACCTATTCCTTCTATTCCATTTGTAAATAATTCTCCAGCAATAAGAATTAAAATCAGTCCTCCAATAAAGAAGAGTATATCTATTATCAAGTTTTACCTCTTTCTTTTAGTTTTTCTTTTATTAATTCACCTAAAGTAGCAAGACCTTCTCCTTTAGGTTTGACCTTTTCTATAACTTTTTGTAATTCTTCTCTTTCTTTATCTTCTTCTACAGCTTTTATACTTAATACAATATCATTTCCTTTTATTTTAATTATTTTAGCTTCTACTTCTTGACCTAAAGATAGCTTATCACTTGGTATTTCAATTTTTTCTTTAGAGATTTCCCCTAAAGGGATAAAACCTTCTACTTCATCTCCAAGGTCTATAAAAGCTCCTCTATCTATTAATTTTTTTACTTTTCCTTTTACTACATCTCCTACTTTGTGTTGAGTTAAAAATCTTTCCCAAGGATTTTCAGTAAACTGTTTTAATCCAAGTCTTATTTTATTATCTTCTCTTCCTAAAACTTTAAATTCTCTTATTTTTGGTCCCTTTAAAACCTGACCTATATTTTTTATTTTTGGATTCCATGTTGCGTCTTCTAAATGAAGAACACCTTCTAGCTCATCTGTTAGTTTTATAAAAGCAACTTTATTTTTAATATCTTTTATCTCCCCTTTAACAACTGAACCTTCAGGATTTTCTTCTAAGAATTTATCAATAGGGTGAGGTTGAGAAGCTTTTATACTTAATTTTAATTTTCTTTTATCTCTATCTAATTCTATAATTTTAGCTTTAACTTTTTGTCCTTTTTTAAAAAGCTCTTTATATTTGTGAGGATATA
>JAADDV010000049.1 GCA_013153795.1 Aquificota bacterium
TTAATCATGTTTTTAAAGCTGAAATAAATTATTTCGCAAACAGACACTTTGTTTTTTTTCTAGGTGGTATTTATTTACATAGACAATTTAATGGAATAATACCATTTTTATATAATAAATATACTCAAACCACATTTGACCATAAATATGGTTGGGCTGAAACTGGACTTATATTTATGTGGTAATATTATAGACTAAAATTATATCGCGTTTTATAATATTTATGGGGGAGACAATCCCAAAATTTAATATAAATAGGAGGATGTGTTATGAAAGTAAAAAAACTTTTAAAATCTGCTTTAATAGCAGGTGCTGCTGTTTCTATGATATCAATTTATAGCTGTGGAGGTGGTGGAGGAGGAGGAACCTCTTATACTGAAGCAGAAGAAACAGGAACAAATACAATTTATGGAAATGCTATTGATGGTTATATTTTTGGTGGAACTGTTTTTGCTGATTGTAATCAAGATGGTCAACTATCTAGCGATGAACCTTCTGGTTTTACATTTGGAGAACCTTTTGATAATGATTTAGCTCCAGTAGTTGACTTAGATGGAAACGATATGACTATCGAAAACTATGCTCTTGATTTAGATCCAAGAATGTGTGGAAATGCTCCTGTATATACAGTAGGAGGTTATGATACATTAACTCACTTTCCTTTCGGTAGTGCTGTAGTTGGTCAGGTAGGAAAATATGATAATAATTTAACTATAATAACTTCTTTAATATTAAGTGTTCCAGAAAATGAAAGAAATAATGTTGAAAGTGTATTAAGCACAGTATTTGGAGAAAAAAGATTTGGAATTAACTATGTTATAGAAAGAACAACTCCTCAGCTTTTAAAATTTGTTTTATCTGTTGCTTCAGGTATGCAAGTTATTTCTCAAAAATTAGGACAGTTAGACATTGCTACATCTAAGAATGTTTATGCAAGTATAGCTAAAGAGTTAATGGCTAAATATCCTAGACCAGCTGCTGTAGATATTAGTGATACAGATATTATTAATATAGTTTCTAAAGGTATAGCTCAAGGTTTATCTCAATCTCAAAATCAAAACTTTACAGTAGAAGATGTTAATACTTTACAAGAATCAGTTAAACTTGTGCTTGAAAATGTAGTAAATAACTTAAATGGAGATGAACAAAGGTATTTAGATTTAGGCTCTCCTGAAGTAAAAGATTCAGCTATTGCAAAAATTCATAATGTTATTAAAGAATCTACAACAGCTATTGAAGGTGTACAAGTTGGAAAATTTGTTGTAGATAAGGTTAAAGCTATAGCAGATACTGTTGATGAAGATACAGTAAAATACAACGGAACTTTTGATCTTGAAGTAGATTATACAGATAAAGGTCAACTACAAGTTATTGCTTACTTAACAGCAGAAAATAAGGACCTAATAAAGGAAAATGGAACAAAAGAAGTAGATATCACTTTTGCTATTAAACCTGAACCAAGAGCTGTAGATAAAAGGTCTGCAGTAGTTACATTTAGAGGTGCTAAAGTTACTGTTGAAAATGGAGAAATTGTTGCTGTAGACACTGAAAATATACCTATGTATTTAGATGGAACAGATTCAAATGGAGTAAGAGTATACAGAACAGTTGTTTTAGAAAATGCAGGAGATGTATTGTCATTAGTTGGAAAAAATACAATACGCATTGATGTTCAAGCTCTCTGTAGAGTTTTATCTCAAGATTTACCAGAAGGACATCCTTTAAAAGAAGTTAAGCTAGATAATACATCTTATAATATTGGAATTAGCGTTCTTGGATTACCAGTAAGTCCTGTAGCTGGAAACTTAGTACTTCATTAATAAAAGGCCGCAAATTGCGGCCTTTTATATTTTTATAATCCCATTTTTCCAGGATTTATTAGATTTTTTGGGTCAAAAACATTTTTTATTCCTTTCATAATGTCTATTTCTTCAGGCCTGAACTGTTTTTTCATAAATGGTGCTTTTGTTATTCCAACTCCATGTTCTCCTGTTATAGAACCTCCATAGCTTATAGCTAAATCAAAAACTTCTTCAACGGCTTTTTCAACTCTTTTTAATTCATCTTCATCAAGTCCACTAATCATAAAGTTTGCATGAACATTTCCATCTCCAATGTGGCCAAAATTTACCATTTTAAGATTATATTTTTTTCCAATTTCCCTTAACTTTGGTAAAGCTTCAGGAAGATAACTTCTAGGAAAAACTATATCTTCATTAATTTTTACTCTTCCAAGTTTTGACACTGCTGGAGATAAAGCTCTTCTTGCTTCCCAAAGTTTATTTGCTTCAGCTTCTGTTTGAGCTATTTCTACTTTTGCTCCATTCATTTCACATATTTTTGCAACTTCTTTTATTTCATCTTCTAAAGCTTTTGGATGTCCGTCAACTTCTATTAATAAAAGAACTTCTGCATCTCTTGGAAGTCCAAAATGACCAAAATCCTCAACTGCATTAATAGCAAGTTTATCCATAAACTCAAGAGCTGAAGGTTGTATTCCTGCTTTAAAAATATCTTTAACTGTTTTTCCTACAGCTGCTATATCTTGAAATATAGCTTTTACAGTTTTAGCAGCTTTTGGTTTTGGTATAAGTTTTAAAGTTATTTCTGTAAAAAGTCCTAAAGTTCCTTCACTTCCTATTAAAAGTCTTGTTATATCGTATCCTGCAACATCTTTTAAAGTTGGTCTTCCTGTATGGATAAATTCTCCTGTATGTATTACTGTTTCTAGTTCCATTACATATTCTCTAGTTACTCCATATTTAACACATCTTGGACCGCCAGCATTTTCTGCAACATTTCCTCCAAGAGTGCAAAATTTATAACTAGCAGGGTCAGGAGGATAAAAAAGTCCTTTTTTTTCTACAGCTTGCTGAAGTCTATATGTTATAACTCCAGGTTGAACTTTAGCTACAGCATTATCTTCATCTATTTCTAGGATTTTATCCATTTTTTCAAAAGAAACAACAACACCACCTTTTACAGGTAAGGAACCTCCTGTATATCCTGAGCCAGCTCCTCTTGGAGTTACAGGAATTCCTTCTTCATAACAAATTTTTACAAGTTTTTGAACTTCCTCTTTTGTTTCTGGAATAACCACTAGCTCAGGAAGAACTTTTATTCTTGTTGCATCATATGAATATAAAAGTCTATCCATTTCATCATCTAAAACTTTATGCTCACCTAATAACTCTTTTAATGCTCTTTTAACTCGGTCTGGGACTTTAATGATTTCTTCTTGTTTTACTTGAAACATTTTTCTTACCTCTTTAATTTTTTAATAAAAACTATTATATTCTTATAGATATTCACTTCCATGATATATATTCATTTCAAACTTTAGATACAATATCTCATAAATTTGTGGAACATTCTTAAGTATAATTCTATATAAAAGCTGAAAAATTTGGAGGTTAAATTATATGTTTTTAGACCCAAAAACGTATAAAAAAATTCATATTTCTGTAAAGGAGTTAAAAGACAAAATAGATAAAGGAGAAGATTTTATTCTTTTAGATGTAAGAGAACCTCAAGAATACGAATTTTCGAGAATTAGAGAAAAAGAAGCTATGCTTGTTCCTTTAATGAGTTTGCCTAGAATAATAAATAAACTTCCTAAAGACAAACCTATATATGTTATTTGTAGAAGCGGAAATAGAAGTTTACAGGCAACTTTATGGCTTTTAGAACATGGATTTGAAAATGTAAAAAATGTAGAAGGTGGTATTTTAGCTTGGTCTGATGAGATAGACCCTACTGTTAGAAAATATTAAAAGAGGTATTTAAGTTTGGAAGAAATGAAGGAAATAAAAAATAAAGCTATTAGAAAAGATATTAGAAATATTGCTATTATTGCTCATGTTGACCATGGAAAAACAACCCTTGTTGATGCTCTTTTAAAGCAAAGTGGAACATTTAGAGAAAATGAAGAAGTAGAAGAGAGAATTTTAGACAATATTGACCTTGAAAGGGAAAGGGGTATTACAATAATGGCTAAAAACACAGCCATTAGATACAAAGACATAAAGATAAATATCGTTGATACCCCAGGACACGCTGATTTTGGTGGTGAAGTTGAAAGAACCCTTAAAATGGTTGATGGTGTTATTCTTCTTGTTGATGCTGCAGAAGGGCCAATGCCCCAAACAAGATTTGTTCTTCAAAAAGCTCTTGAAGCAGGTCTTACCCCATTAGTTGTTATAAACAAAATAGACAGACCTGATGCAAGGATAAACGAGGTTATCAATGAGATTTATGACCTTTTTATAGACCTTGATGCTGAAGAAGAGCAGCTTGATTTTCCTATTCTCTATACAATAGGGAAAGACGGCATAGCAAAAGAGGAACTTGATGAAGATTCAAAGGATATGAGACCTCTTTTTGAAAAGATTGTTGAGTATATCCCTGCCCCTGAGTATGAACCAGAAAAAGGTCTCCAGTTTTTAATAACCTCTTTAGATTATGATAACTATGTTGGAAGACTTGCCATAGGAAGAATTTTTAACGGCTCTGTAAAGGTAGGACAGCAGGTTTCTGTAGTAAAAAGAGATGGTTCTGTTTTAAAAGGAACTGTTAGGGCTTTATATACATATGAAGGTCTAAAAAGAGTTGAGACAAAGGAAGCTAAAGCTGGAGATATTGTGGCTATAGCAGGTTTAGAGGATATTCATATTGGGGATACTATTGCAGATGCAGAAAATCCTGAGGCTTTGCCTCCTATAACTGTTGAAGAACCTACTATCTCTATGATTTTCTCTGTAAATGATTCTCCTTTTTCTGGAAGAAGCGGTAAGTTTTTAACATCAAGGCATTTAAGAGAAAGACTTTATAAAGAAACATTGACAAATGTTGCTATCAAAGTTGAGGATACAGATAATCCTGAGGCATTTCTCGTTATGGGAAGAGGCGAGCTTCAGCTTTCTATTTTAGCTGAGATGATGAGAAGAGAAGGATACGAATTTCAGGTTTCAAAACCAGAGGTTATCACAAAAGAGATAAACGGCGTTAAACATGAGCCTGTAGAAAGGGTGCTTATAGATATTCCAGAAGAGTATGTAGGTGTTGTTACTGAAAAACTCGGCTCAAGAAAAGGAAAGATGATAAATATGATAAACCATGGAAGTGGTAGAGTAAGACTTGAGTTTCTTGTTCCTTCTAGAGGTCTTATAGGTTACCGCTCTGAGTTTAAAACAGATACAAGAGGTGAAGGGCTTATAAACACTCTTTTTGAAGGCTGGGAACCGTGGTTTGGTGATATAAAAACAAGGCAAAACGGTGCTCTTGTTGCCGATAGAAAAGGAGTTGCAACTCCTTACGCAATATTTTCTTTACAAGACAGAGGAATATTCTTTATTCCTCCTGGAACAGAAGTTTATGAAGGTATGGTTATAGGAGAACACAACAGAGACAAAGACCTGTGGGTGAATATAACAAGAGAGAAAAAACTTACAAATGTTAGAGCAGCAGCAAATGATGAAAATATAAAGGTTACTCCCCATAAAATTATGGATTTTGAAAAAGCTATGGAATGGATTGCAGAAGATGAACTTATTGAAGTAACTCCAGATGCTATTAGAATAAGAAAGAAAAATCTAAAAAAGCCTTAATATGATTTAATATTCAGGACTATGCCTTTTCAAAAAGGCATAGTCCTTTTATAAAAGAAAAGTTTTCCACTAAATTTTAAATCAAAAATACCATTTTGTTTGAAGAAACTTTATTTTTATAAAACAACTTCAACCCTATTTTTTCCATTCTTCTTAGCTTTATATAAAGCTTCATCAGCTCTTCTTAAAAAAGATTTTACAGTATCTCCCATTTTTACCTGTGTAACTCCAAAAGAAGCCGTTACTCTAACAGCTTTTCCATCTTCTAGCTTAACTTCTCTGTTTTCTATTATTCTTCTTAATCTTTCTGCAACATTTTTTGCATCTTTTATTTCCACTCCTGGAAGGAGAATTCCAAATTCTTCTCCTCCTATCCTACCTACAACTGTATTAGCTCTTAGATAAAATCTAAAAATAGAAGCTATTTCCTTTAATACCATATCACCAGCTAGATGGCCATAAGTATCATTTATTCTTTTAAAATCATCTATGTCAACATAAATAAGGGAAAAAGGATAATTTTTTTTATGAAAATCTTTTATAGCGTCTTCTACTGCCCTTTCAAATCTTTTTCTATTTACTAAACCAGTTAAAAAATCATGACTGGCTTCTGCCTTTGCATGAGCCAATTCTTTTTGTAATCTTTTTATTTCTTCATGATATCTTTCTACTTCATTTTTTAAAACCATATTTTGTTGTTTTAATTCTTGTATCTCTTTTAAAACAAGATTTACAGCTGTAGTTAAATCTGCCAAAGAAATATCTTTAGTCGATTCTGAAAGTTTCTTTGTATGATTGTCTATATTTCTTTGATGAACACTTATGTTTTCAATTAAATTGAGCATAATAACATCAAGCTTCTCAGCAATATTAGATAGTGTTTCAGAAAGTTCATCTTTTTCTTTTTCGGTAATTTCTGAAACATCTTCATCAAAAATTTCTTTATAAAGTCCTATTATTTCTAGGTCTGTAAGCTCTTTTCCTGTTTCATTTAAATGGCAGAACAAAAGAAACCATCTTTCATAATTTTTTGGAACAGGAGGAATATTATATTTGATTAAAAAACTTAACTCTTTCCTTACTATATCCATTACTTTTTTTATTTCATCAGGAGAAAGCCTTTTTTTCTTTTTTATTGTTTCATAAAACTCACACGTAAATTTGCCCAATTTGTTTTTCCTTGTTTTTTCTATATTTAGTAAGTTATCGGACACAATCATATACAGATTAAGACTCAAAATATAACAGTAGATTAAATATAAACTTTATCCTAAAATTTTAAGAGTTTCAAACTTAAACAAATTGGAGGAAATAATGGGGATAAAATTTGGGACAGATGGATGGAGGGCTGTAATAGCTGAAGAATTTACATTTGACAATGTTGCTAAGGTTGCTCAAGCACATGCAGAGCATCTAAAAGCAAATAATGGAAAAAAAGTTGTTGTAGGATATGACCCTAGATTTATGTCTGAAGATTTTGCTTCTACAGTTGCAGAGGTTTTCGCAAGCAATGATTTTGAAGTTATTTTATCTTCAAAGGTTTGTTCAACGCCAGCTCTTTCTCTAATGGCAAAAGAG